>DATKAB010000203.1 GCA_035498555.1 Candidatus Sulfotelmatobacter sp. | reverse complement strand
CGCCCAGGGTGAGAGCCGAGGCGACCAGGATGGCGGCCACCGGGATCACCAGCAAGGACAGGGGGTGTGCCGTCGAGCCGCGTTCCATGCCGGCCTCCGTGTCCCCTCGGAGCCCCCCTGGCGGGTCTCCGGGAAGGGCGTTCACCCGCGCTCCATGCGGGCGGTTCGGGCCCCGGCCGGCCGCGCTCCCGGCCCCGGGTACCCGGTCGGGCGGGAGCGTAGCAACCGGGGCGGCCCTGTCAACCCCGCAGTCGACGGCGCCCCGGGGGCGGGACTCGGGTGTCGCGCGTCGCAGTCCGGACTTGGTATGGACGACGGCTCACGCTATTCTGGCGTCAAGTCGTTTGCAGGCCATGCCGATACGCTGACTGTCACGCGGTGAGCCTCACCGTCGTGGAGGAGCGGAGGACGTCTCAAGATGCTGGTCCTAACACGGAAGTTAGGCGAGAACATCCGAATCGGGGATTCGGTGAAGATCACCGTGCTCGAGGTGCGCTCGGGGCAGGTGAAGCTCGGCATCGAGGCGCCTCCGGAAGTCAAAGTTCATCGGGAAGAGATCTATGCCCGCATCCAGGAAGAGAACCGGCGCGCGCAACGCTGGAAGAGCGAAGGCGGGCCCGAGGCCCCTCCCCGCGAAGCGGGCGACAAGGGCCACCCGAACGGCTGACGTTCCGGCGCCGACGACGAACTCCACGTCGCGTGCGCGCGCGGGTGTCGCTCCGCTCGCGCCGATCTCCGCACTGCCCACGCTGAGCGAGCGCATCCGCTGGACGCGCGTGATGACCGCGCAGGCGCGACTCGCCGTCGGCTACTACGACCGGCCCGACGTGCTCGAGCGTCTCGCCGACGCCGTGCTCGAGGAACTCGAGCACCACTAGCGCCGCGCCACCGCGGCCCGAGCGCCGCGCGGCCCGATGCTATACTGCGCGCCTCATGGACGAGGCCCGCCGCCGTCGTGCGCGCTCGAAACCCGCCGCTGCTCCCGCCGCATCCGACGCGCTGATCGCCGCGCTGTTCGGCGACGCCGACTCGGGCCTCGTGCTCGTGGACGCGCGCGGCCGCGTGGAGGCGGTGAACGCCGCCGCCGCGCGCCTGCTCTCGATCACACCCGGCCGCGTGCGCCGCCGGCCCGCCGCCGAGCTGCTGCGCAGCGTCGTCGCGGGCGAGGATCCGGTGGCCGAGGCGTTCGGCGTCGCGCGCGGCGAGCGCGAGGCGCTGCTGCTCACGAAGCCCGGCACGGAGCTGCCCGTGCTGCTGCGCTCGTACCGCTTCGGACAACCGCCGCGTCTGCTGCTCTCGTTCCGCGACCTCACGCAGCCGCGCCGCATGCGCGAGGAGCTGCGTCGCCACGAGCGGCTGGCGACGCTCGGACAGCTGTCCGCCGGCGTCGCGCACGAGATCCGCAATCCGCTCGCCGGCATCGGCACGAGCGCCCAGGTGCTGTTGCGCCGCTTCGAGCCGCGCGACGAACGCGCGCGCTTCGTGAGCGTGATCCTCGACGAGGTCTCGCGGCTCGATCGCATCGTGAACAGCCTGCTCCAGTACGCGCGGCCGCGTACGCCGGAGCTCAAGGCCGACTCGCTCGCGCGTTGCATCGAGAAGGTGCTCGAGCTCCAGTCCGACGCGCTCGCCGCGGCGCGCGTGAGCGCGCAGGTGGTCGTGGCGCCGCGCCTCGGTCCGGTCTACATTGACGCCGATCTCGTGACGCAGGTGCTGCTGAACCTCACCGTGAACGCGCTGCAGGCGATGCCGGACGGCGGCACGCTGCGCTTCGACGTGCGGGCGCTGCGCCGGCGCCGTGCCCCGCGCGGACCGGGGCGCCGCGCGTCGGATCGCGCGCGACTGCCGCGTGGACTGCCGAGCTGGGTCACCTACCAGCAGGTGCGGGTGAGCGACAGCGGCGTCGGCATCCCGCGCGGCCTCCAGTCGAAGCTGTTCGATCCGTTCTTCTCGACCCGGCCGCAGGGCACGGGGCTCGGGTTGTCCATTTCGCAGACGATCATGCAGGAGCACGGCGGCAGCATCGCGATCGCGAGCCGAGAAGGTCGCGGGACGACCGTGCTGCTCAACTTCCCCGTGGAGAAACGCAATGGCGAAAGGCGACAGCTCGACGCGCGCCCAGACGATGCACACGCTGCTCATCGTTGACGACGAGCGCTCGCTGCGCTTCAGCATCGGCGAGTGGGCGCGCGACGCCGGCCTCCAGCCGATCGAGGCCGCCAGCGCGAGCGAGGCGTTCGAGCGCCTTCGCGAGAAGGCCGCCGACGTCGTGCTGCTCGATCTTAAGCTCGGCGACGAGGACGGCCTCCAGGTCCTGAAGCGCCTTCGCGAAGACGATCCCAGCCGGCCGGTGATCCTGCTCACCGGCCACGGCACCGTCGAGCACGCGGTGCGCGCCACCAAGCTCGGCGCCTACGACTTCATGCTCAAGCCGCCCAACCTCGATCACCTGGGCGTGGTGGTCGAGCGCGCACTCGAGCACGCGCGCCTGCGCGGTGAAGTGCAGCACTACCGCCAGGGCGTCGCCGGACCGCCAGCGGTGATCGGCGAGAGCGAGGGATTGCGCCGAGCGCTGCAACGCCTCGAGAAAGCGGCACGCAGCAGCAGCGCCACCGTGCTGTTGCGCGGCGAGACCGGCGCCGGCAAGGAGATCATGGCGCGGTACCTCCACGCGCACAGCCCGCGCGCGAACGGGCCGTTCATCGATCTCAATTGCAGCGCGATCCCCGAGCAGTTGCTCGAGAGCATGCTGTTCGGACACGAGAAGGGCGCCTTCACCGACGCCAAGCACTTCCGGAAGGGTCTGTTCGATCTCGCCAACGGCGGCACGCTGTTCCTCGACGAGATCGGCGAGATGTCGCCGCAGCTCCAGTCGAAGCTGTTGCGCGTGCTGGAATCGCGCAGCTTCCGTCGCGTCGGCGGGCATTCGGACGTCTCGGTGGACGTGCGCGTGGTTGCCGCCACGCATCGCGACCTCGAACGAGAAGTGAAGGCCGGCCGTTTCCGCGAGGATCTGTTCTTCCGGCTCAACGTAGTGGTGGTGGAGATGCCGCCGCTGCGCGAGCGCGTCGAGGATCTGGCGCCGCTCGCCCGTCATTTCATCGAGCGCTTCTGCGCCGAACTGGGCCGCCCGCCGGCCCGACTGCGGCCCGAGGCCCAAAGGGCGCTCGAGTCCTACCGCTGGCCGGGCAACGTGCGCGAACTGAAGAACGTGATCGAGCGCGTCCTGCTGCTCGAGGTGGAAGGCGACGAGATCCGCCGCGAGGATCTCCCGCCCGAGATGACCGGCCAGGCCGACGCGAGCTCGGGCGGCGAGCTGCCGCAACCGTTTCCGCCGGGCGTGGTCAGGCCGCTGGCCGAGATCGAGCGGCTCGCCATCCAGCATGCGCTCTCGGTTTGCGGCCAGAACAAGACCCGCGCGGCGCAGCTGCTCGGCATCTCGCGCCAGACCCTTCGCACCAAGCTCAAGGAATACTCGCTTCCCGACGACAACGAGGACGCGACCGACTGACCCCGGGCGCCCGCCGGCGGAGGGGCGGCGCCGGGGATCCGGCGCTCAGGAACGAGTCACGTCATTCGCCCGCCGGATCGGAGTTGAGCGGGCGAATCGCACCGGGCGTCCCGCAGGGCGCACGATCGGGGTGTGGCCGGCGCCATGAAATTCCCCTCCGCGCCCTCCTCCGAGGTCGAGCCTTCGGGCCCTAACTGACGTTTTCATTTCATGCTGGGCGTTCGCGCCCGGCCGCGCCCGGGTCTTCCACGGCGAAATCCGTCGCCCGGCCGTCGTATTGCACGGATCAAGGATCTCCGTGGCACACGGGCTGCAAAACGCCTGTCCGCCACCACCCCGGAGATCCCGTTCATGCCGCATCTGCTCATCATCGACGACGAGTTGAGCACGTCCTGGGCGCTCGCCGAAGGCCTGACCGACGATGGCTACACCATCGACACCTTCCGGTCGGCCGAGGCTGCGTGGGATTGGCTGCGGCGGGGAAAGAGCGATCTGGTCATCACCGACCTGCGCCTGCCGGGCATGAGCGGACTCGAGCTCGCGCGCAAGCTCCGCCGCGGCCGCTCGGCTCAGCCGGTGATCGTCGTCACCGCCTACGGTTCCACCGAGGTCGAAGCCGATCTGCAGCGCGCGGGAGTCGCCGGCTGCTTCCCCAAGCCGTTCGCGATGGACGCTCTGCGTCGCGCCGTGCGCCAGGCTCTGGCCCAGCGCGTGGCGCGCCGTTCTCGCCGGCTCGGAAGCGCGAAGCCGGCCCGCGGTTCGAGCACGCGCATGCGGAGGGCGGCATGAGCGGAGCCGACCGCCGAGTGACCGCCGCGCGGCGCGGGTCGAATCGCGCCGTCACGCGCCTGCCACTTCCGCTCAAGCGCGAGCGGTTGCAGCGCGCCATCGCCGAGCTTCCGAGCGATGAACGACTGATGCTCGCGCTCAGCCTGCTCGAAGGTCTCTCGCCGGCCGAGACCGCCGAGCTGACCGGCCGCACCAGCCGCTCGGTGGCGGCGGCCTGCGATCGGATGCTGACCGCGCTGCGTCGCGCGCTCCACGATCGCGCGCCAGGCGAACGCGTGGCCCCGGGTTCGGCGGAAACGCCCGGCTTGAGGAGAGCGGTGTGAGCCTCAGCCCCGCTCTGTCTCCCGTCGCCGACGTCGCGAGCCACATGCCGGAACATCGCGGCGACCAGCTCGATCGCGTCGCCGCCGCGCTCGACAGCCTGCATGGCGAGCGACGCCGGCTCGAGCGGCTCGGATTCGAGACTCCTCTCCAGCGCTGCCACGATCAGCTTCGCTACTGGCAGTTCGTCGGCGCGCTCCTCGCGCTCGATCCCGAGGCCGGTCGATGAGCCGCAAGGCCCGGCGCGCCTCCGAGCGCGCCCCGCTGCGTCTGGTTTCCGGTTCTCCGCGGCCAGCCAGCGAGGATCATCCCGCGAACTGGAGTCGCCCGATCGTCCGTTCGCTGGTGATCACGAGCGGCAAGGGCGGCGTGGGCAAGAGCACGCTGGCCGCGAATCTGGCGGTGGCGCTGGGGCAGCGCGGCGCTCGGGTGTTGCTGGTGGACGCCGATTTCTCGCAGGCCAATCTGGATCTGCTGCTCGGAGTGCATCCGCGCTGGGACCTGCAGCACGTGCTCTCGGGAGAGAAGACGCTCGAGGACATCGTGACGCCCGGGCCCGCCGGCGTGCGACTCGTGCCGGCGGCCTCCGGAGTGCCCGAGCTCGCCGATCTCGATGACTATCGGCTCGAGTGCCTGTGGCGCGGCATGAGCCAGCTCGAGCACGAAGCCGACGTGGTGCTGATCGACACCGCTTCGGGTGTGAGCCGGCCGGTCACCTGGCTGTGCCGCGCGGCTCGCGAGGTGCTGGTGGTGACCACGCCCGAGATGCCGGCGTTCTCCGACGCCTACGGCCTCATCAAGCTGCTCCATCAGCAGGGCCTCACGCGTCCGCCGCACCTGGTCGTCAATCACACCGACAGCCCCGAGGAATCCGAGGAGACCGCGCAACGCATCCGCCTGGTGGCTCGCCGCTTCCTGCAGCTCGATCTCGACCTGTGGGGCGGCGTGCCGTACGACCCGGCGGTTTCGCGCGCGGTTCGCCAGCAGGAGCCGGTGCTCACCGCTTTCCCGAACTCGCCGGCGGCCCAGGCGATCCGAGCTCTGTCCCATCAGCTCTGGGACGAGTCGCCGCCGCCGCCGCGCACCCAGTCCGATTCCGAACCCCAGCGTCTCGAAGCCTAGGAGGAGTTCCCCAATGCCCCGTGCCGCCGTATCGGTTTCGTCCGCTTCGACACGCCGTAGCCCGCAACTGGTGCGTTCTCGCGGTCGCGCCGCCCGGCCCGCGCCGCCGACGCCGATCACGTACTCGAAGGACGACCTGCTGAAGCGGTTCGCGCCGCTGGTGCGTCACGTGGTCGAGCGCGTGGCGGCGACGCTCCCCCGCAACGTGGATCACGAGGATCTGTACTCGGCGGGCGTGCTGGGGCTGCTCGACGCCCACGCGAAATTCGACACTGGCAAGGGCGTCAAGTTCGAAACCTACGCGGTGTGGCGCATCAAGGGGGCGGTGCTCGACCAGCTTCGCGCACTCGACTGGGTGTCGCGCTCGATGCGGCGGAAGGCGCGCAATCTGGACGGCGTGACGCGCCGGCTCGACCAGAAGCTCGGGCGCGCCGCGTCCGAGGACGAGGTCGCGCGCGAGATGAAGATGTCGCGCGGCGATTTCTACCGGCTGCTCGATCACGTGCGCGGTGCGGTGCTGGTCTCGCTCGACGAGAGCCGCGCCGGCGAGGACCAGGAGCCGACCACGCTCGCCGATCACCTGCCGGATCCCAGCCTGCCGAGTTTCGAGGCCCGCCTCGAGGAGCAGCAGACCCGTCACGTCATTCTTCGCACCCTCGACCAGCTGCCCGAGCAGGAGCGGCTGGTGGTCGCGCTCTATTACTACGAGCACCTGACGCTCAAGGAGATCGGGCGGGCGCTCGGCATTTCGGAGTCCCGCGTCTCGCAGGTCCACACCCGCGCAATGACGCGGCTCCGGCTGCGGCTTCAGCGGGCGTTCACGGTTCGGGAGGCGGCGTGAAGGGGAACGAACCGGTCCGGCCCGGGCCGCCGCCTTACGCGGCGTTGCGCGGGAGGCTGCTCGAGCAGGCCGAAGCCCTGCGCGACGCCGGCCATGTCGCCGAGGCCGCGAGCCTGGCCGCGGTGGTGGAGCGCTGGTGGGACGAGCAGCTCCGCTGGAACGGCAGTCTGGTCGAGTTGCTGAGACTGCACCACGACATCAACAACGCCCTGGTCGGCGTGAGCGGCAACGCTCAGCTGCTGATGAGGGACCCGATCGCCGACCAGCCCGGCGTGCGCGAGCGGCTCGAGGTGGTGGTGCGCGAGTCGACTCGCATCCAGTCCGCGGCCGCGCGGCTGCGCGATCTGAAGAGCGCTCTGGAGGGAACCCCGCGTGAGTCGCGCGCCGCGTGAGACGCCGGTGACCGGCACGCCGGACCGTGCGCCGGGGCCGGGTCGCGCACGCGATCCCGAGGACGCGCTGCTCGAGCGCCGGCGCGCGTCGCGCTCGCTGTGGTCGGCGTGCGAGGCGATGCTCGGAGCGCCCGCCGACCCCCGCGCGCTGGCGCGGGCTCTGGACGCCCTGCGCAGTGCTTTCGAATGCGACGGCGTCGCCCTGCACGCGCTCTCGCCGGCCGGCGACCTCGAGCCATGGTGTGCGCGCGGCGACTGGCGAGCGAATCCCGGCGATCTGCGCGGCTGCCTGTCGGTGCCGCTGTTCCGCGGCTCCGAGCGGGTCGGCACGCTGGACCTGCGCGCGCGCGCCGGACAGCGCTGGCGACCCGCGCAACTCGGCCTGGTGCGCTCGGCATCCGGAGCCCTCGGGGCGGCCCTCGGGGCGCGGATCGAGCTGGACCGGCTGCGCGCCGCACCGGGGCGCGACCCGGTGACCGGGCTGCCCGATGGTCGGGCGTTCCGCCAGCGACTGACCGAATCCCTGGCGCACGCCCGCCGTCACGGGCTCGCGCTCGGCCTGGTCATCGTGGACCTCGATCACTTCGCGGCCTTGAACCGCCGCTACGGTCGGACGACCGGCGACGCCGTGCTGCGCGAAACCGGCCTTCTGCTCAAGCTGACGCTGCGCGAGTCCGACGTGCTCGCGCGTCTCGGCGGCGACGCGTTCGGCGCGATCCTGCCCGAAACCGACGCCGGCCCCGCGGCGCGCGCCGCGGAGCGGGTGCGCCGCGCGCTCGAGGAGCATCACTTCGCCCGGGTCGGACACCTGTCGGCATCCGCCGGGGTGGTGTCGAGTCCGCGCGACGGTCTCGAGCCGCTCGAGCTGCTCGACCTCGCCGACAAGACGCTGGATGTCGCCAAGCGCTCCGGGCGCCGCCGCACCGCCCGCGTCGCCGCCACCCACTCCCACTGACCACGGAAGGTCGCATGGCCATGCCACCGGAAGCCCGCCCTTCGCAGACCGACACGCCCGACTCGCCTGAGCCGTCGGCGCCCTCGCGCGTCATGGTGGTGGACGACGAGGCCTCGGTGCTGGACGTGTTCCGGGAGCTGCTGACCTCGGAAGGTCATGAGGTGTCGGCGGCCGGCAGCGGGGAAGAGGCGGTCCGGATGCTGCGCACGCTTCGGCCGGACGTGATCCTGACCGACCTCAATCTCCCCGGGCTCTCGGGGCTCGACTTGATGCGCCACGCGCGGGCCGCCGACCCCGACGTGGCGGTGATCGTGGTGACCGGTTACGCCTCGGCGTCGAGTGCGATCGAGGCGCTCCGTCAGGGCGCCTACGACTACGTGACCAAGCCGCCCGATCTGTGGGACGTGGCGCGCATCATTCAGCGCGCGATCGCCGGTCGCCGCCTGCGCGAGACCAACCGCCGTCTGGTCGCCGAGCTGCGGGCCAAGAACGAGATCCTCCAGCAGCACGAGCAGGTGTTGCGCGAGCGGGTTCGCGTCGCGACCTGGCAGATGACCCGACTCTACGAGGTGGGCAAGGAGATCAGCGCGAACCTCGAGCTGGCGCCGCGACTGGGCGTCATCTGCGCGAAGGCCAGCGAGCTCTCGGACGCGCAGGCGTGCGCGGTCTACTTGCGCCACGAAGAGAGCGAACCGTTCTTCCTCTCGGGGCTGCAGGGGGTCGAGTCGTCGGAAGACGGCTCGGGGCTGCCGTCGCAGCTCAACGCCGAGTCCCTGCTGCAGGCCTGGAAACAGGAGCCGGCCGCGCGGCGGTGGTCGAACGGCGACGCCTCGCCGATTCCCGAGCTGCCGCTCGGCTCGGGGAAGCGCTTCGACGCCATGCTGGTGGTCCCGATGATCACCAGCGCCAAGCTCGCCGGGCTGCTGGTGTTGCTCGGCAAGCCCGGGGGCTTCACCGAGGGCGACGAGAGCTTCCTCACGCTGTACGCGGCCCAGGCGGCGATCGCGATCCGCAACTCGCAGCTCTACGAGCACACCAAGAGCCTCGATCGTCTCAAGTCCGAGTTCGTGGCGGTGGTCTCGCACGAGATCCGCACGCCGCTCACCTCGGTGAAGGGCGCGCTCGAGCTGCTGTCCGACGACCGCTACTTCCAGAACTCGGAGCAGCAGACCAAGCTGCTCACCATCGCGCACGCCAATGCCGAGCGGCTGCTGCTTCTGATCAACGACATCCTCGACTTCTCGAAGCTCGAGAACGCTTCGCTGCCGATGACGATCGAGCCCAACCGCCTGGAGCCGATCCTCCAGCAGGCCGTGCACAACCTGCGCACCATGGTCGAGGAGCGCAACATCGCGATCGACATGCAGCTGGCGCCCGATCTGCCCGATCTCATGCTGGATCCCGGGCGCGTCGGCCAGGTGCTCACCAATCTCCTGTCCAACGCGATGAAGTTCTCGCCGCCCGACGGCCGCATCATCGTCACCGCCGAGCGCTGGCAGGGGCAGATTCGCGTGGGGGTGCGAGATTTCGGGGAAGGGATCGCCGCGCCCGATCTTCCCAAGTTGTTCCGCAAGTTCTCGCAGATCGACTCGGGATCCACCCGCAAGGTCGGCGGCACCGGACTCGGCCTCGTGATCTGCAAGGGCATCGTCGAGCAGCACGGCGGCACGATCTGGGTGGAGAGCACGCGCGGCGAAGGGAGCACCTTCTACTTCACGCTGCCGCTCGCCGAGCGTTCGACCACCGATCAGGTGGGAGCGGGGCGAGCCGGCCGCTGAGCGAGCGGCGATCGAGTCCTGTCGCTGCAAGGTGATTCTGTCCGCCTAACTGCAAAGTGATTATGTCCTCCCCGGGCCAGTCCGATCGGGCTGGGGTGGGAGTGGGGTGGAGCCCTTCCAGGGATGGTTGGGGCGGGGGCGGCGGATCTGGGTGT
>DATKAB010000202.1 GCA_035498555.1 Candidatus Sulfotelmatobacter sp. | reverse complement strand
GCCCAGGGCGCTGGTGCGCGGGGCCGCCAAGTTCCTGCTCGGCCACACGCGACGACTGCACCTCGACTACCGCTCGCTGATCGAGGCCGCCTGCCGCCGTGCCGACGCCGTGATCTGTGCCACCGAAGAGCAGCAACAGCGGATCGCGCGCCTTTCGAAGAACGTGCACGTGATCCTCGACTTCCAGAGTTCGGAGGTCCTCGCCTTCAAGTCCGACTACCGAAGCGGCGACCCGTTCCGGCTGGTCTGGGAAGGTCTGGGAGTCAACCTGCGCACCTTCGAAGGCTGGGCGGTGGTGTGGCGCGAGCTGCGCCGCAGGCATCGGGTCGAGCTGCATCTCGTCACCGATCTGGCGGTGCCGGTGGGATCGAATTACATCGGACTGCGCCCGGCGCGCGATCTGGTGAAGCGCATGCTCGGCGATGGCGCCTATCTCTATCAGTGGAACGTCTCGATGCTGTCGACGATTTGCACCGCCTGCGATCTGGCCGTGATCCCGATCCCGCTCGATCAGCCGTTCTTCGCCGGCAAGCCCGAGAACAAGCTGATCTTCTTCTGGCGGATGGGTGTTCCGGCGATCACCTCGGCGACCCCCGCCTATCTGCGCGCCATGAGCGCTGCCGGTCTCTCGATGACCTGTCGCACCGAGGCCGAATGGTTGCCGATGCTCGAAAAGCACATGGCCGACGAGCGGGCGCGCCACGAGGCCGGCGAGCGCGGGCGCCGTTTCGTCGAGCGCGAGTACGGCGAGGAGAGCCTCATGCGGCGCTGGGATCGCGTGTTCGAGTCGATCGCCTAGCTCTCGGGACGGCCGGCTTCGACTATTTCCCGTTGCCGGCGCACGCGAGGAGAATCTATGATGCTCTTCGCGATGCAGGTCGCATCCCGTCCGCGGGAAGGGACCATCCCACCTGCGCCTCACCTCGAACTGGATTGGACCTCTCTTCTGCCCAATCGAGCGGACACTGGGCGCCTCGGAAGGGAGGAGTCATGACCCGCCTGCTGCCCGAACACCCCAATCTCGAACATCTGAAACATCAGGCCAAGGATCTGCTGCGCAGTCTCGAAGCACGCGATCCTCAGGCGGCCGAGCGCTTTCGATCGCTCATCACGCCGCCGATTCCCGCCGCGCCGAAGCTGGCCGATGCGCAGCACGCCATCGCGCGCGAGTACGGCTTCGCGACCTGGGCGGCGCTCAAGCATCACGTCGAGGCCAGCACCGACGAGTCGGGCGGCGCCGGCGAGCTGGTAGCGGCGATCAAGTCCGACGATGCCGAGCTCGCGGCCCGCGTGCTCGCGCAGAACCCGGGCTTGAAGAAGCGGCTCAACGATCCGTTCCCGGGCCTGTCGTTCGGGGCGACGCCGCTGATCGCGGCCGTGCCCTGGAACAACCGGAAGATGATCGACCTGCTGCTCGACTCCGGCGCCGACATCAATCAGCGCAGCCACTGGTGGGCCGGCGGCTTCGGCGTGCTCGACCACGATGGCCCGCTGGCGCACTACCTCATCCAGCGCGGCGCGCGCGTCGACGTTCACGCCGCGGCGCGCCTCGGCATGCTCGACGAGCTGAAACGCAAGATCGGCGCGGAGCCGGCACTGGTGAACGCGCGCGGCGGCGATGGCCAGACGCCGCTCCATTTCGCGCGCAGTCTCGAGATTGCGCGCTGGCTGGTCGATCATGGCGCCGAAATCGACGCGCTCGACATCGATCACGATTCCACCGCCGCGCAATATCAGGTTCGGGACCACATCGACATCGTGCGGTTCCTGATCTCGCGGGGCTGCCGCACCGATCTGCTCATGGCCTCGGCGCTGGGAGACCTCGAGCTGACCCGCCGGCATCTCGACGCGCATCCCGACTGCGTACGCATGAGCGTTTCCGAGGAGTGGTTTCCGAAGCGTGACCCGCGGGCCGGCGGCACCATCTACATTTGGAAGCTGGGCCTGCACAAGACCGCGCATTTGGTCGCGCAGGAATACCGGCACGACGACGTCCTCGCGCTGCTGCTGGAGCGCAGTCCCGACGAGCTCAAGCTCTCGCTGGCGTGCGTGCTGGGCGACGAGGCGCTGTTCCGGCGGCTGATGCGTGAACGTCCCGAGCTGGCGCGAAATCTCTCCGATGACGACCGGGTCAAGCTGGTGAACGCGGCTCAGAACAACAACGCCCGTGCGGTCCGCCTGATGCTGGAGGCCGGCTGGCCGACCGACGCGCGTGGCCAGATGGGGGGTACGGCGCTCCACTGGGCGGCCTGGCACGGCAACGCGGGGATGGTTCGCACGCTGCTCGAGCACCGGTCGCCGATCGCGCTTCGCGACTGGAACAACGATGCGACCCCGCTGGGCTGGGCGATTCACGGCTCGCTCCACAGCTGGCATCGCCAGGAAGGCGACTACGCCGGCGTGGTCGAGGCGCTCCTCGATGCCGGCCTCGACCCGCCCGCGATCACCGACCGGTTCGAGGCCAGCGAGCCGGTGATGCACGTGCTGCGGAAGCGCGGGGCCTCGGAGCGGCTATAGTCGGAGCCGATGCGCTGGATTCCGCTCTCGGTGTTTCTGATGGTGGTCGCGATCGCCGTGTGGCTTTCGCGACCACTTCCCCGTACCGGGCTGGCCTGCGACCCGCATCCGGTGGCCGGCTACGACGACGCCGTGCGGCTGGTGGATTCGCTGCGGGCCGCCGAGGCACAGGGCATTTCGAGCGAATGCGGCACGCGCCTGATGACGCACGGCGCGAAGACGCATCGCGTGATCGTGATGTTCCATGGCCTCACCAATTGTCCCGAGCAGTTCGACTCGCTGGGACGCCTGTCGTTCGCGCGCGGGGCCAACGTGCTGATCCCGCGCCTGCCGCACCACGGGCTCGCCAATCGCATGACCGGCGACCTCGCCCACATGTCCGCACCCGAAATGCGCGCGTTCACCGATCGCGTCATGGACGCCGCCAGCGGCCTCGGCGACAGCGTGACGGTGGCCGGACTCTCGATCGGCGGCTCGATCGCGGCCTGGGTGGCGCAGCACCGGCCGGGTGTCGATCGCGCCGTGATGATCGCCCCGATGATCGGGCTGTCGGTGGCACGCGGCCGGCGCTCCCCGGTCGTGGCCCGGCTGATGGGCGCGTTCCCGAACAGCTTCATGTGGTGGGATCCGGCCCGGAAGGAGAAGCTGGCGGGCCCCACCTACGTCTACCCGCGATTCGCCACGCACTCGATCTCGGCCATGCTGACGATGGGCTGGACGACGCTCGAGGACGCCGAACGACACCCGCCGCTCTGCCGGTCGCTGGCGGTGATCACGGTCGGGAGCGACATGGCGATCGACAACGGCCTCTGCACCACGCTGGTCTCGGAGTGGCGCCGCCATGGCGTCCGCGACCTGGTGGCCTTTCAGTTTCCGAAGGAGCTGAAGCTCAACCACGACGTGGTGGATCCCCGGCAGGCCGGCGGGAATCCGTCGATCACCTATCCGGTGCTGACGGCCCTCATCGGGCCCTAAGCTCCGCTGGGAAACGCCGCGCGAGCACGCCGGCGTGGGGCGTCTCCAAACGGCCCCTGGCCGGCCGCCCTTCGGATCAATCCGCGGCGTTCGGCCGCCGATAACCTCCCGGTACCAGTCACTCGATTCTGGAGGCCGCCATGACCATTCGACTCATCGTTCTGCTCGTGCTCGCGGTGTTGTTCCTCACGCCGCTGTCGCGCGTCGTGATTGCCGCGCTGTTCGGCAAGTCCATTGGCAAAGCCGCGCTCTCCAAGCAGCCCGACAACATCCAGCTGACCCCCACCGATCCCTCGAAGCTTCGCAACGCCGCGCGGGTCGAAGCTGTCGCGGCCGAGTTCCGACGCGCCGGATTCGAGAGCGCGGGGCTGTTCATGATCCCCGAGATGCCCGGGCTCTCGCTGCAGCTTCTCGCCAACCGCTCGGAATCCATAGGGGTGGCGATCTACGACCATCCAGTGGTGGGCGTGTTCTTCGACGTCTTCTCGAGGTACACGGACGGAGGCTCGTGCACCCACACCACCGCTCCGGCGACGGGCCTCAAGCGGCGCGAGGACATGCGGGTCTTCAACTGCCCGGGCGCCTCCCCGGCCACTCTTCTCGAGCGCGCGCGCCGCGAGCGAAGCTCCGCGGGCCTCAAGTCTTGCACCACCACCACGGTCGGCCCCGAATTCGTCGCCGCCTACGCCGAGCAGATGGCGTGGATGAAGCAGCGCGGCATCTCGAGGTCCGAGGTGGTGAAGGTCGCGACGCGCAAGGTGGCCTGAGCCGCGCGGCGGTCACTCCCGCGCCCTCCGAACGTAGCAGGTGACAACGGAGCTTCCCCTGCTTAGGCTCCTGGTTCCCTGTTCCCACTGCGGAGGCCCCAGCATGGACACCCAGACCAACATCACGATGAGCGCGGATCCGATCGAGAAGTTCAAGGCGATGCAGAAGCAGTCATGGGTGCACTTCGCGCCGCTCGCCACGTTCACCACCCCCCCGGCGGCGCGACTGGTGCGCTTCGCGGGCGTCAAAGAGGGCCAGCGCGTGCTCGACGTCGCGTGCGGCACCGGCGTAGTGGCTCTGACCGCGGCGCGTGTGGGCGCGAGAGTGACCGGCGCGGATCTCACGCCCGAGCTGCTGGCTCAGGCGCGCGAGAACTCGAAGATCACCGGTCTCGAAGTCGACTGGCACGAAGCGGACGTCGAGAAGCTGCCGTTCGAGAACCAACGCTTCGACGTGGTGCTGAGCCAGTACGGCCACATGTTCGCGCCGCGTCCCGACGTGGCGATCGGCGAGATGCTGCGCGTCCTGAAGCCGGGCGGCACCATCGCCTTCTCGACCTGGCCACCGGATCACTACATCGGTCGCATGTTCGTACTGGTCGCACGCTATCTTCCCCCGCCGCCGCCCGGCGTGTCGCCGCCGGTCCAGTGGGGCGATCCCAACATCGTGCGCGAGCGGCTCGGCTCCGCGGTCAAGGACCTGACCTTCGATCGCGACGTGCTGATGGCGCCGACACTGAGTCCGCAGCACAATCGCTGGGTCACCGAGCAGACGGCGGGCCCGGTGATCAAGCTGGTGGAAACGCTCTCGGGCACCGATCCGGCGAAGCTGCGGGAGTTCCGCCAGGAGTACGACGCGCTCGCCGCGATCTACTTCGAGGACAACACCGTCCGGCAGAGCTATCTGATGTCGCGCGCCATCAAGCTGTAGGTCGATCGCGATCGAACCCTATCGGATCCTGTTCCCGATCGGCGCGGCGTGCGGCCTGATCGGCGCCGGAGTTTGGCCGCTCCAGGCGCTGGGCCTCTTCGGTTGGCCCGGACCCTTGCATCGCTCGCTAATGATGCCGGGGTTCGAGACCGCGTTCGTGCTCGGCTTCCTGCTCACCTCGATGCCGGCGTTCACGCATGGCCCGAAGTGCCGCCCGATCGAGCTGGGGCTCGCGACCGGCGCGATGCTGGTTGCGATCGGCGCGGCGCTGGCCGGCTGGACGGCGATCGCCGAAGCCGCCTCGCTGGCGGCGCTGCTGGTGGCCGCGGTGGCGCTCGCGAGCCGGATCAAGCCGGGCGCCCAGGCGCCGCCCGAGGAGTACCGGTTCGTGGCGTTCGGCCTGCTCGCGGGAATGATCGGAGCCGCACTGCGGCTGGCGCTCGCGCTGGACGCGCCGCTCGATCTGCCGCCGCGCTTCGCCGAACGTCTCACCTCGCTCGGCATGGTGCTGTCGCTGGTGATCGGGCTGGGTGGACTGCTGGTGCCGACCTTCGCTCAGTTTCGCGATCCGTTGACGATTCGCGGTATCGCGGCGCCGCACGAGCGGCGCGGACGGCGCGCGCTCTACCTCGCGGCGATCGTGCTGCTCGCAACGTCGTTCGTGCTCGAGGCGGCGAAGCTCGCGCGTGCCGGCGCGGTGCTGCGCGCGATCGTGGGCGCCGCAATCGTGCTGCTGGTCTGGCGGCCGTGGCGGATGCCGGGGCGCAACCGAGCCGCCGCGTGGGCGCTGTGGGGCGCGGGCTGGTCGATCGTGCTGGGGCTGATCGGCGCGGCGCTGTGGCCGGCGCACGACACGGCGCTCCTCCATCTCACCTTTCTCGGCGGATTCGCGTTGCTGACTCTGGGCGTGGCGACCCGCGTGGTGGTGTCGCACAGCCGCCAGGCGTTGAGCGTGGAGAGCGTGCTGTTCACGCCCACGATGCTGGCGACCATGCTTCTCGCGCTGGCGGCGCGGCTGGCGGCCGAAGCGAGCCCGGCGCGCGCCAACCTGTGGCTCGGGGCGAGCGGCGCGCTGTGGTGCGCGGTCTGGACCTGGTGGCTGGCGCGGGCCCTGCCGCTCATGCGCTCGCGAGCCACTCCCGCGGCGTGATTTGCCGCCGGCACCGGCCAATGAGCGCGCCGCAGTCGCCGGCGGCCGCGGACGGGGGAATTGGAGGCGGCACCCGGATTCGAACCGGGGGATAAGGGTTTTGCAGACCCTCGCCTTACCACTTGGCTATGCCGCCATCCAGGAGTCGGGGGATCGCCCGCAGTTGCTGAAGGGCGGCGAGGCTATCACCGCGTTCGATCCAGCGGCAAGCGCACGCGCGCTGCTTCGGAGCCTTCGGCGCGTCCGATGAAGGTGAATGGTGCCGAGCATTCAGGCCCCGAACGCTGACGCGCCGCACGGGCACCGCTCCAATGAACAGGTCGCCGGGTTCCCTCACCACGATTCGGTGCTCCGCTGTGCCGCCGGCCGGATCACGTCGGATGATGATGTCGTCGGCGTCT
>DATKAB010000201.1 GCA_035498555.1 Candidatus Sulfotelmatobacter sp. | reverse complement strand
AGCGGCACCCGCCCAGCGGCGAGCGGGGAGTCCTGGTTCGGCGACGTCTCGATGGCGAGAAGACCCGCTTGCCTGGGATCGCAGGTCAGCCACGCCCAGCCGCTGCCGAACACCGACATCGCAGCGGCGTTGAACTTGTCCTGGAACCCGCTGAAACTCGAGAAGGTCTTGTCGATCGCCTTCGCAAGCTCTCCGCTCGGCGCCTGCACCGCATCCTTCTTGAGGCTTGGCCACAGCAGGGAGTGGTTCGCGTGTCCACCGCCCTGATTGCGCACCGCGGTGCGCACGTCCGCGGGAATTGTGTCGAGCTTTCGCAGCAGATCCTCGACCGACAGCTTCATGAGATCCGGCTTGCCGGCGACGGCCTTGTTGAGATTGTTCACGTACGCGGCGTGGTGTTTGTCGTGGTGGATCGTCATCGTCTGCGCGTCGAGGTGCGGCTCGAGCGCGTCGGGCGCGTACGGCAACGGCGGCAGGGTGAAGGGGCCGGTGGGCGCGGCGGGCGGTGCCGCGCCCGACGCGCCGCCCGCCGCCTGCAGGTGCGGACCCGTTCCGGCGAGCGAGGACGCGAGCAGCGGGGTCTGCGACCAGGCCGCGGCGCCGGCGGTGAGGGCGATCGTCTTCAGGGCATCGCGACGGGACATCATGTCGGTGATCTCCTCTCTTGAGGCGGTCGGGGACACCCCCAGGCGACGCCACCGGCGAACCTCGGGGCGCTGGGCGAGCCCGACCCATGCAGACAAACGATAGGTCTACGACGCTCGCTCGACCGGTTCAAGGGCCTTTCCGTGGGGGCAATGGACGAGTCGTCACATCGACGCCGCCCGCCCCGCCACCATCCCGCTCGACCAGGCCCACTGGAAGTTGAATCCGCCAAGCCGGCCCTCGACGTCGAGGATCTCGCCGCACAGGAACAGCCCCGCGCAGCGCCGCGACTCGAGCGTGCTCGCATTGACCTCCTCGAGCGGCACGCCGCCCGCAGTCACTTCGGCCTTCTCGAAGCCGAGCGTTCCCGAGATGCGCAGCGGGCGGCTCACGAGTAGCTCAATCAGCTCGCGGCGCCGCTCGCGCGGCACCTGCGTGAGCTTGAGCGACGGACCAACGCCGGCCTCGGCGCACAGCGTCACCACCAGCCGGTCAGGCAGCCACACGCCGAGATGGCGGCGCACCGCCAGGCGCGGATCTTTCGAGGCCCCGAGCCACTGCTTCTCCAGCGACTCGCGCGTCTCCCCCGGCGCGACGCTCAGCGACACCGTAACGACTCCGCGACCCTCGGCGCGCAGCCAGTGCCGCGACAGATCGAGTGCCGCTGGCCCCGAGTAGCCAAAGTGCGTGAGCAGCAGCGAGCCGCGCGTCTTCGCTTCGACTTTGTCGTTCACTCGCAACGTCAGCTCGGCATCGACGCTCAAGCCCTTGAGCATCATGCACCACGGCTCTTCGCTGGTGAGCGGTGTCAGCGCGGGCACCGTCGGCACGATCGAGTGGCCGAGCCAGCGCGCGAGCTGGTAACCCACACCGTCACTCCCAGTGCGCGGAAACGACAGGCCGCCGGTGGCGAGAATCACGGCGTCGGCGTCGAGGAATTCGTCGGGCACGGGCGTGGACTTGCTTGAAAACACGGCGGCGTCCTTCACGTGCTGAATTCCGAGGCGAAAACGCCTCCCGACCGCATTCGGCGGGGCCTCACCAACTCTGCGTTCCGTTTCGGAACGCTCCCCCTCTACATCTATATGGACGACGCGGGCGCCGGCCCGCAATTCCACGCCCAATCGCGAGCACTCACGCAGCAACGCATCGAGCACGGTCTGCGCGTCATCGGTCACGGGAAAATACTTGCCCGTGTCCTCGAGTTTGAGCGCGACACCGAGCGACTCAAACCATTCGCGCGTCTGATCGGGGGTGAAGGCGCGCAGGATGCGCGCAACGACATTGCGCGATCCGCCAAAGTAGTCGGCGGCCGTGACCTCGCGGTGCGTCACGTTGCAGCGCGTTCCGCCCGACATCAGGATCTTGAGGCCGACCTTGGGATGCGCGTTGAGCAGCGTGACGTGCGCGCCGGATTCCGCGGCGCGGATCGCCGCGGTCAAACCCGCGGCGCCGGCCCCGACCACGGCAACGCTACCAGCGGACATGCGTCACAGAGTAGCCAATCTCGCGGCGGGAGTATCCTCCCGGCTAAGGAGGTGCCCTATGAACCGCAACGCTCTCCTACTCGCCGGCGCATTCATGCTGCTCGCTGGATCCGCGCACGCAGAGAACTGGAGCATCGGCAGCAATCTTGGACTCAGCGACCTCCATCCGAAGCACGGTGGCGATGCTCTGGTCGTGTTTGGAGCGCCGAGCAGTCCCGGAGTGATCGTACCCACATTCCAGCCGGGATTGAGGCTCGGAGCCTCGTCGAAGGGCGGCGAATTCGAGACCTACTTCGACACCGGGCTTACCGTGTTCAGCAGCTCGAGTTCGACCGTAACCGGCTATCAGCTCACCGCCAACCTCCAGTACAACTTCGGGGCGCGCAGCTCGACCAATCCCTTCCTGACGTTCGGCGGCGGAGTGATGGGTCAGAGTTACTCCGAGGGCAACAACAATTCGAATCCGATCTGGGGCGGAGGACTCGGTGTGCGACAGCGTGTCGCCGGGAACCATGGCGACGTCCGGGTCGAGTTCCGCTACGACTCCATCTCCGAAGACAAGCAGGGTTTCGAGGGTGGCACGCTGTATGGGGTGAAGATCGGCTTCGATCTGTGGATGAGGTAGGGCCTCGGACTACTTGAAATACTTCTTCATGAGTGACCAGTAGTTCTCTTCCCAGCCCTGGGCGAGATGGTCACGTTGTCCGTCCGGGAAGCTCGAGTGATCGAACACGAGGTGCGTTCCGCTTCCCTTCGGCTGAAGCTCGAAGCGCGCGATGGACCACATGCCTTCGGGCCACGTCACGACGCGCCACGCCTGCACGATGCGCTTCGCTGAAACGAGCTCGAGATTGCGGGCGACAATATGTCCACCGAACAGCGACGCCGCGCCGCCGACCGCGGGGTCGATCGCGGCCGCCCGGCCCGAGAATGCTCGAAACTGCGCTGAATCAGTCAGCGCCGCGTACACGCGATCCGGCGCCGCGGTAAACTCGACTTCCTGATGGATCGCCGCCGGCGAGGGTGTCGGATTGCCAGCTGCGTGGACCATCGCCGCCACCCAACTGACTCCCAAGACTACGAGCAGGAATCTGGGCGCGCGCATCGGAGCCTCCTTAGGTAGTTTGGCGAGGGCGAACCTAGCCGCGGCCGGCTGGCACGGCAACTCCTGCCGGGTGCGGCTCTTCCCTGGGTGTAACTTCCACTCGAATCCGACGTAATAGTGGCTTGGCGCCCTCTGGCCGCCAGAACGGGAGAATCGAATGAACGTCTCGTACGTCCAGCCCCTCCGCCTTGCATGGGAACGCATGGTGCGCATGCTGTTCCGGCCGTTCCGCATCGAGTTCTGGCTGACGCTCGGGTTCGCGGCCTTTCTCTCGGAGTACCTGTCGTGGGGCTTCTCGGGATCCCGGTCCGGCCTGCGCCGGCACGCGGAGGCGATCTCGCCCGACTCGCTCGCCAAGGTCATCGACTTCATCCGCAATCCGCTGGTGACAGCGGGACTCATCTTGATCGCCGTGATGTCGCTCCTCGCCTACCTGCTGTTCATGTGGCTCAGCGCGCGCGGACAATTCATCTTTCTCGACAACGCCGCTCACGAGCGAGCGGGCATCGTCGAGCCGTGGCGTCGCCTCGGGCGGCTGGGCGATTCGCTGTTCCTGTTCCGGCTGTGCGTCACCTTCGCGTGCCTGGTGGTTGCGGGCGCGATCATGGCGCCGTTCCTGACCGCGCTCGCGGCGATTCTGCACTCCGGCACGTTCCGCTTGAGCGACCTGATGGTGTTGCTGCCCATGCCGCTCATGCTGCTGCCGTTCGCGATCCTGTTCGGCTACATCTCGCTATTCACGCGCAGCTTCGTGGTCCCGATCATGTATCGGTACGACCTCGGCGTGCTCGCGGGATGGCGGCGTTTCCTTGCGCTATTCTCGCAGCGCCCGCTCCCGTTTCTCGTGTATGGCCTCTACTCGCTCGTGCTGCTGGTCATCGCTTTGTGCCTGATGCTGGCGTTTGGGCTCGGCACGCTCGCGATTGGCTTCGTGCTCATGGCGATCCCGTACCTCGGCTCGGTAGTGCTGCTGCCGCTCGAAGTCACGGCGCGGGCGCTGGGCCCCGAGTTTCTCGCGCAGTTCGGACCCGAGTACGCGGTGCTATCCACGCCGGCGCCCACTCCCGTCCCTCCGGCCACGGCGCCGTCGTCGGCGCGCGCCTAGCGGCGAGTGGGCGGGCCATTGGCCGTGCTACTCTCGGCGCTCTAAGAGACCCCGCCGGCCGCTCTGAAGGTCCCGGCACGTGCGTCAACTGGAGTTCGCTGCTCATCTCGCCGGCCGAATAGCCCTGGCCACGCTCGCGATCCTCGCGGTCGCGACCGCGCCGCCGGAATCCGCGACGCGAGCTCGCGCCGACGACATGGCGGGCCCGGACGCCAGCCGCACGCCCCTCACGGCCCGCGACTCGGCGCTGATCGTGCTCAATCGCCTCGCCTACGGCCCGCGTCCGGGTGACGTGGACCGCGTCGCCTCGATGGGCGTCATGCGCTGGGTGGACCAACAGCTCGCAGCACCGCACGACCGCGCGCGCGCTCAGATCGAATCCCAGTTCTCAATTCTGCGACTCGATCGCCAGGATCTGGCGCGCAAGTTCATCGAGGCCCGCGACGCTCGGCGTGCCGACAAGGCGGATTCGATGACGATGTCGAGCGACCCCACGCTTCGTGAATATCGAGACCTGGCCGAGCAGTTTCAGCAGCTGGTCGTGGCCCGCGCGGTGACCGCCGACAATCAGCTGGAAGAAGTCCTCGCTGATTTCTGGATCAACCACTTCAACGTGTTCTTCGGCAAGAACACCGACCGATTCCTGTTGCCCTCGTACGTCGAGCAGACCGTCCGCCCGCGAGTGCTGGGCAAATTCGAAGACTTGTTGATCGCCACGGCCGAAAGCCCGGCGATGATGGTGTATCTCGACAACACGCTGAGCGTGGCCAAGGGCGCGATCCCGCCGCAGCTCGAACGCGCCGAGATGCGGGAGATGCGCGGGTACTCGTCGATGTCCGAAGAACAGATCGAGCGCATCAAGTCGCGCATGCCGACCGGCATCAACGAGAACTACGCGCGCGAACTGTTCGAGCTCCACACGCTGGGTGTGGACGGCGGTTACACGCAGCACGACGTTCAGGAAGCTGCGCGCATCCTGACTGGATGGGGCGTCGATCCACCCGAAAAGGGCGGTGGCTTCGTGTTTCGCGACTGGGCGCACGATGATGGCGAGAAGGAGGTTCTGGGCGTGCGCTTCAAGGCAGGTCATGGCCGCGACGAGGGGGTGAAGCTGCTGCGCATGCTGGCGCGCCACCCGGCCACCATGCAGCACGTCACCACCCAGCTCTGTGAGCGGCTGATAAGCGACGATCCTCCCGCCGGTGCGATCGAGGCCGGTGTTGCGGCGTGGAAGCGCAGCGACGGCTCGATTCGCGAAGTCGTGAGAGCGATCCTCTCGAGCCCTGAGTTCTGGGCCGAGGCGCGTTCGCGCACCAAGTTCAAGACTCCGCTCGAGTTCGTGGCGAGCTCGGTTCGCGCGGTGGACGGCACTGTGGGTGTCGAGCCTGGGCCAGCGCGCGCGGTGGCCCGGCTCGGGCAGCCGCTCTACCAGCAGCCGGTGCCGACCGGCTACGCCGACACCGAAGCAGCCTGGGCGAACAGCGCTGCACTATTCGAGCGCATGAACGTCGCGGTCGCGCTCGCCGCCGGCAGGATGCCGGGCGTCAGCGTCGATCTCGATCCGCTGGTCGAAACCACCGGCGACGCCGACGCGTTGCTTCAGCGCGTGGACCAGGCGCTGTTCTCGGGACAGCTCTCATCGCACACCGAAGAAGTCATCCGCCGCCAGATCGAAGGCCTGAATCCGCCTCAGGCGCGAGCGATGGCGGTGGGCCTCGGTCTGGGCGGACCTGATTTTCAGCATCAGTAGGAGGTGTTTGTGAGTCTCGATTCTTTCGTGACCGTCACGCGACGCGCCTTTCTCCGCGCCGGAGCGCTGGCGCTGGTCAGCTTCGGCCTCGATCCGCTATTTCTCGATCGCGCCGCGTTCGCGCTCGCTCCTTCTCCGACGCGGCGTCGCGTGCTGGTCTGCATCTTTCAGCGCGGCGCGGTGGACGGACTGAGCATGGTGGTGCCGCACGCCGATGCCGCCTACTACCGCGAGCGTCCGCGCATCGCGATTCCCTCCGATCAGGTGCTCGACCTCGATGGACACTTCGGGCTGCATCCCGCGCTCTCGGGGCTGATGCCGCTGTGGCGGCAGGGATTGCTGGCGCCAGTCCAGGCGGTGGGCTCGCCGGATCTCACGCGCAGCCACTTCGACGCGCAGGACTACATGGAGAGCGGTACACCGGGCGTGAAATCGACGCCCGACGGCTGGCTCAATCGCTGCGCCGCGCACGATGAAGAGCATCGTCGCACGCCGTTCCAATCGGTAGCGTTCGGACCGCAGCTGCCGCGGATTCTCGCCGGCAGCGCGCCGTCGCTCGCGATCTCCGACCTGCGCGCGTTCGGCATCCGCGTTGGGCAGCCGGCCGTGCGCGACCGGTTGACGCGCGCGTTCGAGGAGCTCTACCAGCAGTCGGCAACCGGCATCGTGGCTTCGTCGGCGGCCGAGGGTTTCGAAGCCGCGCAGACGCTGCAGAAATTGAACCCTGGCGATTACCAGCCCGAGCACGGTGCGCAGTACCCGCAGGGAAAACTCGGGCGCTCGCTCATGCAGATCGCGCAACTGATCAAGGCCGACGTCGGTCTCGAGAACGCCTTCGCCGACGCCGGCGGCTGGGACACGCACATCGCGCAGGGCGCCGGCGAAGGCCAGCTCGCCTCGCGGCTTCGCGAGCTGGGCGATTCGCTCGCGGCGTTCGCGCAGGATCTGGGCGATCGCATGAGCGACGTGGTGGTGCTGACCATGTCCGAGTTCGGGCGCACGATCGCCGAAAATGGCAGCATCGGGACCGATCACGGCCACGCCACCGCGATGTTCGTTCTGGGCGGCGGCGTGCGCGGCGGGCGCGTGGCCGGCGAGTGGCCGGGGCTCGACCCCGCGCGGCGCTTCGAGGGCCGCGACCTCGCGGTGACCACCGACTTCCGCGATCTGTTCGGCGAGATCCTCACGCGGCATTCGGGCATCGCCGATCTCGCCGCAATCTTCCCCGGCTATGATCCGTCGGCGACGAGATTCCCGGGAGTCATGTCCTAGGCTTCGCGCCTCTGGCAATCGTCGCGAGCGCGGGCGCCGCCGCGTCATGAGAGCGGCGTGATCACCGAATCTTGAACAACCACATACAGTCGCCTGGGCGGGACGCTGCGCGCTCGGGGGGAAACGCATGAAAATCGAGCAACGCGATCCAGGGTGACGGTCCGTCCTTCAGCCGCAGCGTCTGCGGCAGCCCAACGTAGAAGTAGCTGCTCACGGCGAGCCAGTCACTCTCGGGCCCGGGCACACCGGTCCAGTAGGGCTCGAAGTCGATCCCATAGAGGTGTGGGTCGGCCGTGCCCAGGTAGGCCAGATGGACGCGCGCGATGCCGCGACTCTTCATCTCCGTCGCCAGCGCGGCAAGTCCCTGCCCCCAGTCCACGTTGGAGTCGTTGAGCCAGCGTTCACGCCGCTCGGGCGGCCCGGCGACCGGATTGAAATGCGAGAGCCACCACGGGGCGGCACTCCAGGTTTCGAGCGCGACCGTGAGAGCACTGGCCAGGCCCAAGGCAGGCCAGACTCGGGCGCGAGGCCCCATGATCATCAGCGATCCTGCGCCGATGCAGGCGAGCGGCAGCAATGGCAACACGTAGCGGACGCCGGCGTCGAGATTCCCAAACGTCATCGCGGGGATGAGAAAGACGAGTGCGCTGAGGATTAGTTCCGCCGATTCGATCCTCTTTCGAACGATCACTCGACCGCCGACGAGCACCAGTGCCGAGAGAAGCCCCAATGGCCACTTGATCGCAATGGCGAAGGGGAAGTACCACCATACCGATGCCGTCGTGGCGCGCCCCAGCACGTAGGTCGTCAGGTGTCCGGGCTCGGCATCGGCCGACTGACGATCGAGCCCCGTGACGACGTCGTTCGGCAGCGGCAGCCGCAGCGAAGGTGCCGCCCGTTGAAGCGACCGAAACCGCGTCGACGCGAAGGTCCATTCATGAAGCGGCCGAGGCCCTCTATTCGCGCCGTATCCCAGCCACAAAGCGGCGATCATCGCGATTGGCGCGAGCGCGAAGACGGGACCTGCGCTTCGCAGTGGCGCCGCACGTCCGCGCACGCGCTCCACGACCCAGAGGGTAACGAGAAGCGGCAGCAGGAGTACCGCTGAAAAGCGAGTCAGCGCGAATGCGCCGGCGACCGCCGCGAACACTGCCGTGTCGCGCCACGAGCCCGTGCGCACCACGCGCGATGCGGCGAGCGTGCCTGAGAGCCAAAGCAGCGATGTGGCCATGTCGAGTGTAGCGACGCCGGCGTGCGCGAGCGCCTCGGGTGCAAGCGCCCACAGCACGGCCGCCAGCAGCCCACCCCTGGCACCGAATCGAGCGCGCGCTGCGCCCCAGATGAGGAAGCCCAGCACGAGCGCCAGCAACACGTTCACGAGTCGAGCGGCCAGATAGATCCGGCGGTAGCGCGCGGCGTTCGCGCGCATGAACGCCTCGTTCACCAAGCGAGGGTCGTGTGTGGCAAGCACCGCCGCATCGGGTGTCCGTGCGCCGGCCGCGAGCGCCGCGAGACCGAAGAGCGCCTTCCCCAACGGCGGATTGACGGCGGAGACGCCGGCATCGCCGGCCGCGACGTAGGCCACGCCGGCTGGGACGTGAAAGCTCTCGTCGAACGTCACGGACGTGGCGCGTGCCCCAATGATCGCGAGCGCGGCCTCCACGGCGAGCAGCACCCCGAGCGCGCTCCACTCGCGCCAGCGTGGCACGTGGGCGGATGCACCGCCGGTCCGGCCTGGATTCGCGCTGACTTTCGCTTGGGCGCGGCGCTTACGGGCCATGAGTCGGGAGAATGCCCGTGCGGATTGTCGAGGAGCAAATCCCGCCTGCCATCCTGGCCGTCGGAGCCCGCCCGGGCTCGCCAAATTGTCACGGCTCGCCGCACCCGCGGCGCCTCACGCCCGCGCGTAACCGCCGTGCAATCAACGCGCATGGTCAGTCGGCCGCCGCACGACCGGCCGGCACGAGCTATGCCGTGCCCCTTTGTGGGAGGTATCGCCATGGAACTCACCGCTCAAGCTCTCAGCGAGGAAATCGCCCGGCCCGCCGGCCGCCCGGGTGGTCCGTTCGCCCCCGACCGGTTGGCGCGGATGCACGAGGCGATGGAACGTCACATCGAACGCGGCTGGGCTCCGGGGCTGGTCACGTACGTCTACCACCGCGGTCGCGAACAGGTGGATGCGATCGGCACGATGGCGTTCGATGATCCGACGCGGATCAAACGTGACAGCATCTTCCGGCTCGCCTCGATGACGAAACCGGTGACCGCGATCGGCGCCATGACGCTTCTCGAAGAATGCCGCCTGCGGCTGGACGATTCCATCGAAGCGTGGCTGCCCGAGCTTGAGCATCGCAAGGTGCTTCGCACGCTCGAGGGTCCTCTCGGCGATACGGTTCCGGCCAGGCGCGCGATCACGGTTCGGGATCTGCTCACGTTCCGCTCGGGCTACGGCGAGCTCCTGTTCCTCTCGCCCACCTGTCCGCTGCAGCGGGCCATGGCCGAGGCACGGCTGCCGCTGACCGAGTGGATCTTCCCGGAGTCACAGGACGAGTTCATGAAGCGACTCGGGGCGCTTCCGCTGGCGTTTCAGCCCGGCGAGCGCTGGCTGTACCACATGAGCGCCGAGATTCTGGGCGTGCTGATCAGCCGCGTCTCGGGCCAATCACTCGGCCGGTTCCTCAGCGAACGTATTTTCGAGCCGCTCGGTATGAAGAACACCGCGTTCCACGTTCCCGAGCTGAAGCTCGATCGGCTTCCGATCTGCTACAGCGCCGACATGATGTCGGGGACGCTGACCGTGCTGGATCCCGCTCGCGGCGGCCAGATGTCGCGGCCGCCCAAGTTCGAATCCGGCGCCGGCGGCCTGGTCTCGACCGTCGATGACATGGCCGCCCTCGGGCGAATGATGCTGAACGGCGGCCGGCACGGCCGCGCACGCATTCTCTCGCGGCATTCGATCGAACTGATGACGACGGACCATCTCACGCCCGTGCAGAAGGTGGAATCGCCGTTCTTCGACGGGTTCTGGGAGACGCACGGCTGGGGCCTCGGACTCGGCGTCACGACCGGGCGTCGTTCGATCGCGGATTCGCCCGGGAGCTTCGGCTGGGATGGCGCCTTCGGAACGTCGTGGTCCGTGGATCCACGCGAGCAGCTGGTCGGAGTGCTCATGACTCAGCGTCGCCCCGACGTGCTGAACATACCGAATCTCACGCGCGACTTCTGGACCTCGGCCTATCAGCTGATCGACGACTGAGGTCGAGGGCCGGTCGGGTGCTCATGGGAGCGCTTCGTTGGCAGGTGCTCGACCTCGGCGATCAGGCCGACCCGTACGGCGGCGGAGCCGCGCTCGTCGGCGGTCTGCTCGTCGAGCTTACGGATGAGAGCGCCGCGCGAGAGGAAGCGCAACTGCTATCTCGTCCCGTTCGTCAGCAGCACGATCGCCACGCCTGCCAGCGCCAGTCCCGCGACCTGCAGGCGATGGAATCGCTCGTGCAGCACGAATCGCGCGAGGATGATCGTGAACGCGGGCCCCAGCGACACGATGGTGCCGACGATGCTCACGGCGTGCGAGCGCACCACCAGCAGATAGAGCACGTTGGCGGTGCCGTCCACCAGCGAGCCGGCGATCGCCGGCGCCCGCGATCCAGGCGGCAGGCGCGGTGGCTCG
>DATKAB010000200.1 GCA_035498555.1 Candidatus Sulfotelmatobacter sp. | reverse complement strand
CGGGCGACGGCCGCGTGCGGCTGCTCGACTTCGGGCTCGCCAAGCTGCGCGTGCCCGAGAAGTCCGACGCGCAGGACACCAGCGCGCGCACGCTCGACGGCACGCTGCTCGGCACCGCCGCCTACATGGCGCCCGAACAGGCGCGTGGCGAGGCCGCCGATCATCGCGCCGATCTGTTCGCGCTCGGCTCGGTGCTCTACGAGATGCTGAGCGGAAGAGCACCGTTCCATCGCGCCACCACCGCCGAGACCATCGCCGCGTTGCTGAAGGACGATGCGCCGGCGCCAGCGTCGGCAGCGATCGATGCGCTGCCCGGCATCGAGGTGCTGGTGCGCCGGTGCCTCGAGAAGCGCCCGGCCGACCGGTTCGAATCGGCGCGCGACTTCGCCTACGCGCTCGAGGCGCTGCGCGCCGGCGCCGCGCGCGCGGAAACCGGCGCGGGCGCAAGCGCCACTCACGGCGCCGCTGCGCTCTCGCAGCTCTCTTTCAAGCGCCTCACCTTTCGCCGCGGCACGGTGCACTCGGCGCGCTTCACCCCCGACGGCCACGGCGTGGTGTACGCCGCGGCGTGGGAAGGAAAGCCACTCGAGCTGATGTGGGTGTTCGGCGGCGCCACCGAGTCGCGGCCGCTTGGCATCACCGGCGCCAATCTCTTCGCGATCTCGAGAAACTCCGAGCTCGCGATCGCGCGCGGCTTCCAACACCTCGGCTCCTTCATCTATCACGGCATGCTGGCGCGCGTGCCGCTCGGCGCCGGGACGCCCCGCGATGTGCACGAGGCGATCCAGTACGCGGATTGGAGCCCCGACGGCGCTCAGCTGGCCGCGGTGTTCGATTCCGACGGCGCGATTCGAATCGAGTACCCGCTCGGCCGGAAGCTCTACGTGAGCGATGGCGGCTGGATCAGCGAGCCGCGCATCTCGCGCGACGGGAAATACATCGCGTTCCTCGAGCATCCGATTCGCGGCGACGACAGCGGCCACGTCGCGGTGGTGGACATGGACGGCCGCGTGCGCCGCCTGTCCGACGTTCCGGGCACCGCGCGCGGCCTGGCCTGGTCGGCGAACGGTCGCGAGATCTGGTTCACGGGCGCGCCAGCGGGAGCCGGCCGGGCGCTGCGCGCGGTGACGCTCGACGGCGCCGAGAGGATCCTGTTCCAGCTCGCGGGACATCTCACGCTGCATGACGTCTCGGCCGAGGGCCGCGCGCTCCTCACCCATGGCGACGAGCGTGTGGGCATTCATTTCAACGCGCTCGATACCGGCGAGGAGCGCGACCTGTCGTGGTTCGACTGGTCGGTGTTGCGCGGCCTTACCGCTGACGGGCGGATGGTGTTGTTCGATGAGTCCGGCGAGGGCGGCGGTGAAGAACATTCGATCTTCATCCGCGGCACCGACGGCTCGCCCGCCGTACGGCTCGGCGACGGCATTGCCATGGCGATCTCGCCCGACGAAAAGTGGGTGCTGGCCCTGCGCACCCGAAACCAGAACGAGCTGGTGATGCTGCCGGTGGGCGCCGGTGCTCCGCGGGTGCTGCCGAAGGCCGATTACTACGTGCACATCGGCGGATGGTTCCCGGACGGGCGGCGCATTTGGGTCGCCGCTCATCGCCCGGGTGAGCCGATTCGCATCTACCGGGTCGGCCTCGAGGACATGAGCTGGCAAGCGCTCAGCCCGCCCGGAATCGGCGCGCTCGAGAGCCGCACCTCGCCCGACGGGCGCTTCATGCTGGTGTCGGGCAGCGACGTCACCTATCGGCTCATCCCGGTGGAGGGCGGCGAGCCCCGTGACATTCCAGGTGTGCGAAGCCACGAACGCCCGGCGTCGTGGTCGGCCGACGGCCGGCGCATCTACATGTTCCCTCGCGGCTCGGTGCCGGCGCAGGTATACGAGATCGACATCCAGACTGGCGAGCGCAAGCTGTGGCGCGAGATCGGGCCACGCGATTCGAGTGGCGTGTTCGCGATCGCACCTCTCCGCCTGTCCGCCGACACTCACCGGGTCGCCTATTCCTACGGACGCGTGCTCAACGATCTGTTCGTGGTGGACGGGCTCGAGTAGCCGAGTGGCGCCGATGCCGGCCCGCGCGGTGAAGAAGCGCCCGCTGTGGCGCTGCCCGGATTGCGGCCACTGGTTCGTGACCCGCAACCTGTGGCACAGCTGCGAGCGCGTGCCGGTCTCGGCGCACTTTGCGGGGCGCCCCCCGGCGTTGCGGCAGGCGTGGCGCGCGTTCGTGGCGGCTGCTCGTGAGGGCGGCCCCGTGCGCCTGTCGCCCAATCGCACGCGCATCGCGATCATGGCGCGGATGCGGTTCGCCAGCGCGGTGGTACGCAAAGGCTACCTGCTCTGCACGTTCATCCTCGCGCGGCGGGTCGCCGACCCGCGGATCGTCAAGTACGAGTTCCTGAAGCCCCGCTACCACCTGCACACGTTCCGGCTCGAGCGGCCGGACCAGGTGGACGCGCAGGTCAGGCGCTGGCTCGCCGAGGCCTATCGCTTTGGCAAACAGGAGCCGGTCGGGTCGTAGCCGCGCGGCGGCGACACGCCGCGCGGCGAGACGCTGCGCCGACGCGATCGCCCTACTTCCGGCTCAGGTCGTAGACCGCCTGCTTGAGCATGATGTCCGCGGTGACGTAGCCCTTGCCCCACTTGTCCTGCAGGTCGGCGAGCGGCTTCGCGGCCGTGATCTGATCGAGCGTCTGGCCCTGCGCGAGCAGTTTCTTCACCCGCCCGCGCACGTCCACCAGCATGTCGTGCGCCGCCTGTACGTCGTCGCGCGTGCAGATCGGGCTGTGGCCGGAGATGATCTTGGTATCGGGCTTCACGATCGACAGAATCTTCTCGGCGGCCGCGATCATTCCGTCGAGCGTGCCGCCGCTGCCGACGTCGATGATCGGATACTGGCCGATGAACAGGCAGTCGCCGGCATGGAATACGTTGGCGAGCGGGAACCACACCATCACGTCGCCGTCGGTGTGCGCGTTCTTGACGTGGAAGCACACCACGTCCTGCCCGTCGAGATGGAAGCTCAGGCTGTCGTTGAACGTGATCACCGGCAGCGCGACCGCCGGCGACGGGTCGGCCTTCCAGCCGAACACCGGATTGCTGTAGGCGACCATCATGCGCGCGCGCGAATTGTCCTGGGCGATGATCGAGACGCCCATCTTGGCGAAGTTCTCGTTGCCACCGGTATGGTCGCCGTGCCAGTGCGTGTTGAGGATGAAGCGGATCGGTTTGTCGCTGATCTTCGCCACCGCGGCCTTGATCTTGTCGCTCAGCGGCGCGAACTGATCGTCGATCAGCACCACGCCGTCCGCCCCCGAGAGCACACCGATGTTGCCGCCCGCCCCCTTCAGCATGGCGATGCCGGGCGCGACGTCGGTGGTCTTGATCTCGATCTTGCTCATGTCGTTCTGGGCAACGACCACGGCCGCGAGCGCGCCGAACGCGATGGCGGCCACGATCAGGATCAGGGAGCGACGAGGCATCGGCATCCTCCGTTGGGTTGGGCAGCGAATCGGGTGGCCCGCGGGCGCGAAAGTCGGCAGGATAGCCGGCCATGAACGCGCCGCGAAAGTCGGTGTCGGTCGAGATCGGGCCGGGTTTTGCCCGGCTGATCCTCGACTGCCCGCCACTCAATGTGATCGATCTGCCCACGGCGCGCGAGCTGACCGCGGCCGCGAATCAGCTTCGCGCCGACGCGAGTCTCAATTGCGTCGTGTTCGAAGCGCGTGGCAGCGACTTCTCGGCCGGCGTGGACGTGCGCAGCCACCTGCCCGACCTCGGCGCCGAGATGCTCGCGGCGTTTCACGAGGCCTGCTTCGCGCTCGACGCGCTCGAGGTGCCGTTGATCGTCGCGGTTCAGGGGCGCGCGCTTGGCGGCGGCTGCGAGCTGACGCTGATGGGCGACCTGGTGATCGCCGATTCAGACGCCAACTTCGGCCTGCCCGAGATCGTGCTCGGCGTGTTTCCGCCGCTCGCGGCGGTCGCGCTGCCGCGCATGATCCCGTTGCGCCTCGCGAGCGAGATGATTCTGCGCGGCCAGACGCTCGGCGCCGAGGAAGCGATGCGTGTCGGGCTCATCAACAACGTGGTGCCGCCCGACGAGCTGCCGTCCGCCGTGGAATCGGCGGCGCGCGCGTTCGCGAGTCTCAGCCGATCGTCGCTCACCGCGACCAAGGCGGCGCTGCGGTTCGCGCGCGTGCGGCCGACGTTCGAAGAGGTGAAGGCGTCGGAGAAGCTCTACCTCGATCGGCTGCTCAACGACCCCGACGCGATCGAGGGCCTAAGCGCGTTCATGGAGAAGCGGCCAGCGAGGTGGAGATCGTCGCCTTCGAGCTGAGTCGGGCAGGGAATCCCCAATTCTGCTGGGCCGAGCCACTCAAAAGTCGAACGCAAGACCCAGAGATCCCTCGGGACTACTCGACCACCACGACACGTCTCCGTCGGAGTATTTGCCTGAGTTGTAGGCGAGCGACTGACCCACGTGCGCATAGAGTGCCGCGCTGCCGTTCAACCGCGCGTACATGCCAATCCGCCAATCAACCCCGAAGCCAGTTGAGTTGGGGCCTTGACTGGTTCCCCCTCCTGTACCCGGCGGCGAAACAGCATCCACGATCTTCGCCCGTCCCTGCGTCACGAGTATTCCCGGGCCAGTGAAGAGCCCAACGTTGTCGTTTACGAATGCAAACCGGTCAGTTCCAATGCGCGCAGAGAACGTGTGGCTGTGCAGCGTCGTCGTCTCGTTCGGGGCGCCGCTCGGGTAGTTGTTTGCCGCCTTCTCTCTCCCGGCGTAGTAGGTGCCCGCGATGCCGACGGACCAGTCGTCGTCGATGAAGCGGCCATAGGCCAGAGTTCCTCCCACCTCGGAGGACTCGAGAGGGAGAAAAGGCGAGCCGAACGGGGATGCGAATTCCCCCCTATGGCCGGAGACGCCGACAAGTACAAGTGAGCGGCCCTTGCCCAGGCGAGCTGCCTCCGCGTGTGTGCTCACCATGAGTGCGACGCAGACGACCATCGACATGGAGGTCGAGCGATTCATGGAATGACTTCCTCCTCGGAGTACCGACCGCCGCTTCGCAAGCGATCCCAGCATCGCTCGAGCCACAGAAGGCCTTGAGCCTCAGGATAGATAGGTTACAAGGCGGATTGCGGAACATTTGCGGCCCTCTGGCGCGGCTACCAGTGTTCTCCCTGTCCCAGCAGAGTTCCGCCACGGCGGCTCTCGCGGCGCGTTTTTCGTTGCCGTGATTAGAGCAAAGTTGACGTGTTGCCGAAATGGGAGACTTTGCGATTGATCTAATGACTGACGTGCCTTAGCCTGACTAGTGTCCAGCTACTGCACGATTCCAGAATAGCTGGGTCGGGTCGCCCGCATCCCGCGAGTGGCGCCGAGGCCGTTCGGGCGGCTAACGCCTCCGCCAAGAGTGCTGGCCCGCTAAGTTCGCCTCATCAGATCCGCGAGCCTCACCGACGGGAGTGTGTTGGAGGGAATGGTCCAGTGCACCGCCCTCGGCTGCGGATTCTCTCATGTCGTCTCGGGCTCCTGGCCGCGATGACCATGCAATCCGTACTTGCCGGATGCAGCGAGGAACCCCCGCGGCCGACTCCGCTCATCCCTCAAAATCACCCTCCCGTGATCACAGGCCTCGAGGCCTTCCCGGATACAATCGGCCCCTCAGATTCAGTCGTCGTAGTCTGCTCCGCCACAGATCCCGACGGCGATTCCCTCGTCTATGACTGGCAGACTGACGCCCGCCTCAACATTCAAGGCACACCAACCTGGAACAAGTACCTCAACCATCAACCATCGCCGCGACACACCTTCTACAACGCAAACCTCCCCAACCCAATCAACGATTCGGCTTGGGTCTATTGCGAAACTCGCGATCCCAAGGGAGGCGGCGCCGGCCGCGTCCTCTTCGTAACCCTGCGGGGGCCCTAACCACCGTTTCCCCAACCTCGCTGCGTCAATCAATCGACGAGGAGAAAACCCAATGACCTCCAGGGCCGCACTCTCCGGTCTTCGGATATTGGTCGGCGATCAGTGATGTTGCGGCCGCGAAGACCCTCTGCTCGGGTGGTGGCGGAATGGGCGAGTCTGTTCGCCCCATAGGGGCTGGTCTTGGCTCCGCGGCGTCGAGCTCGAGGACGGCGGGTGTGCAAAGGGCCGGCCGAACAAGTCTCGCTCCTGCTGGGATGCCTGCCGCATCACCTGCGCTCGAGGAGCACACCTCGGCGACCTCCTCGAACTGGCGGGTCTATTGGGTCTCGGATTCGCTCCTTCCCGACGACTCCCTCGCGGCAAGCGCGCTCTGGCAGATCCAGGATCGTGACGGTGTCTGGCACGACGTTGCCGACGGTCAGCCTATTCAGCTGCCAGGAATCGCGGGAATCGTAGCCCGCGTCGGTGCCTCCGGGAGGCTTGTGCTCGGAAAGGGTGGCACCCTTGTAGGTGTTGGGAGCCAGTTCCGCAGCGTGACCCACCGAACCCCAACGAGATTCTCGCTCGTAGAGGCCAGAAGCTCGCAAAATGGAGTTGTCGCAAGTGACCCAACCGCGGGCATAGAGCCGCCTGCGTTGGAAGATACTTTGACACTTACTTACACCGCAGCAG
>DATKAB010000199.1 GCA_035498555.1 Candidatus Sulfotelmatobacter sp. | reverse complement strand
TCCGTCACCCCGAGGACAAGCAAGCCGGCGAGGCTAGCACATGTATACTTGGCCATAGGGCGCGCGGGCTGGCGCCCGCGCTCATGATCGAATCGTCCGTTTCCCGCTCGGCAAATTCGCGTGCGGCCGCGCCGGCCCTGTTCGGCTGGGGCATGGCGCTGCTGCTCCTCCTCGCGCTCGCGATTCGCACCCCGCTGCTGACGCTGGCCTCGAGCTCCTACCGGCTGACGGAGGCGTTCAACATCGAAGAGGTCGAGAACGTGCGGCTCTCGACCGGCATGCTGCACAAGGGCACGCTGCATCCGCACGCCTACGAATACCCGAGCCTGTTCTACGAGCTGAGCCTGGTGGTCGAGGCGCCGCTGCGCGCTCTCGGGCGCGACACCTGGACCAACGATCTGGTCGGCGTGCGCGCCATTTCCCTCGTCTTCGGGCTGTGGACCGTGTGGCTGGCGGGACGCATCGGCCTTCGACTGGGCGGCGCATGGGCCGGTCTGACCGCGGCGGCGATCGTCGCCTGTGATCGAACGCTGATCGAGATCTCGGCGCTGGCCAAGCCCAACGCGGCGCAGGTGGCGTTCCTGCTCGCGGGGTTCCTCGTGTTGATGTCACTGGCCGCGCGTCCGAACACGAAAGACGCCGTTCGCGCCGCGGCGTGGTTCGCGCTCGCTGCGGCCAGCAAGTGGCTGGGTGGGCTTGGCCTCGTGGGACTGGCGCTGGCGCCCGTGCTCGCGAACCCGCACGCAACCGGGCGTGGCCTCGCCCGATTGGGCCTGGCGCTTCGTGAATCGCTGCGCATTCCGGCGCCGCCCATCAGCATTCTGTTGCCCGTCCTCACCTTCGGCGCGCTGTTCGTGATCTGCGTGCCAGGGATGCTGCTCTCGCCGCGCGAGTTCGGCTTCGGGCTCGCCCAGACCTTTATCGCTCAATCGCTCCACCAGCGGCCGCTGCCCATGTGGACGCCGCTCGCGTTCCTGCTCCAGTCGCTCGGCCCGGTGGCCGCGCTGGCGGCCGCAATTGGCCTGGTTTGGGGAATCGCACGCGCCCTGGATTGGGACGGATCGCCGTCCTCGAATGGACTCGTGCTCGTGCTGGGCTGGGCGCTGGCGTACGGCGCGCTGGTCCTGTTCGTGTTCGTGAAGCTGCCCTCCTATCTCGATCTCTGGATCCCGTTCCTGGCCGTCATCGCTGGCTGCGCGATTGCCGGCCCGACCGGGTTACTGCGAACGAGTTCGGGTCGCGCAGCCGCGTTTGCCGCGGTGCTCGCCGGGGGAATCGTGGCCAACGGAGCGCACGGTGCCGCGAGCGTCGCGCTGGTGAAGCACGACACGCGCGTCGCGGCCGGCGAATGGCTCGCGACTCGCGGCGCGCCCGGTGATTCGGTGCTTGCCGATCTCGGCGTATTCGTGCCCGATCGATTCCGGAACGTGAATTGGAACTGGTGGGGCTCGCCGCCACGCGTTGTCTATGACGAAACTCAAACCTGGGGGCGAGATCCCCTGTGGCCGGAGTGGTACGGCGGACATCGGCGGCTGGTGTTCGAAAACGCCAAGTGGTCGCCCGCGGAATCGTTGCTGGCCCGCCAGCCGCGGTGGGTGGTGACTGACGAGCGCTGGGAAGCGGTGCGCGCGCATCCGGAGGCGGCGAGCGAATCCGCCGCGCCCGAGTTCGATCGCTCGCTGGCCGACGGATCGGCGGGCTACGCTCTGCGCGCGCGCCTCGTGGCGAGCCCGGCGCCGCGGAACGAGTGGCGGGTGCTCGGGCTGGCCCGCGGCACAGACTCGCCGCTAGTGGCCGGCCCGGCGATCAGGATCTGGGAGCGGGCGTCCGGCCGCTGACCCCCTCAATCCGGGCCCGAGAGCGTGCAGACTGCAACACGATTCGCCCGAGCGTGCGCGGAGCAGTTTGCGCCAGGCCAAACGTGCGTTTGGGCCGCTGGGCAAGCGGCCGCAGGCTTGATGCAGGCCGTTGCGGCTGATAGACTTCCTGTCGCTCTCGAAACCTGATTTCAATCCCCCCGCCCGCCCCACACCCCCCTGAATGCACCGTGATTTGACGATCAGTGTCGTCATTCCCTGCTACAACGAAGAAGGGGGCATTCGGGAGGTCTTGGCCCGTGTGCCCAAGCTGGTGGATGAGGTTGTGGTGGTGGACAACAACTGCACCGATCGTACCGCCGAAGTGGCCGCTTCGATGGGAGCTCGCGTGGTCGCGGAGAAGACCCCCGGATACGGGGCCGCCTACAAGGCAGGGCTTGCCGCCGCGAAGGGCGATGTGATCGTGACGCTGGACGGCGACGGAACCTATCCGCCTGAGGAGATTCCCAGGCTGGTAGACGAGCTGGTCGACCGGCGCTGGGATTTTCTCTCGGCGAGCCGTTTCCCGCTGGTGGATCGGAAGGCGATGGAATTCACGAACATGCTGGGCAACTGGGTCCTGACGGTCGCGGCCGCCGTACTCTTCTTCAAGCCGATCCGCGACAGCCAGTCCGGCATGTGGGTCTTCCGTCGCTCCGGCCTCCAACGTATGAAGCTCACCTCGGACGGCATGGCATTCAGCGAAGAGATCAAGCTCGAGGCGCTGTTGCGCGGAATGAAGTTCGGTGAAGGCCATATTCCGTACGGCGCGCGCGTGGGCGAGGTGAAGCTCCAGAAGTGGCGCGACGGTTATCAGAACCTCATGTTCCTGGTTCGTAAGCGGTTTGGGATGGTATGAGCACCGCTCCCCACACTCATCCTCAGGCTCAGTCCCGTGACTGGGTAAGCGGCGGGATCTCACTGCTCCTGCTGGCGGGGATCGGCGTAGTGCTGGGTCTCCAGTACATGGAACCCGACAAGCGCATGCTCGGCGCCCTGGCGGGTCTCGTGGTGTTCGGAATCGCCTGGCGCCTGGACCTGGTATCCGGGCTCGGCGTGCTGATCCTCGCCCTGCCCTTTCCACGCTCGGTCAGCTTCGGCAGCACCAACATCGCGCTGATTTTGCTGCTGGCGGTGATCTGGCTGCTCCGCTATTCGCAACGCGCTGCGCCGCCGCTGCGTAGAACCCCGCTCGACGCCCCGATCGTCGCCCTGATCCTGGCTTACGTGATCTCGTTCTACAACATTGACAAGCTAGTCGCGTTCGATCGCGGGCTCATGAACTTCTTCATGTTCCTCTCCTGCGTCATCATGTTCTATCTGAGCGTCGCGAATATGCGGAGCGAACAAGATCTCAAACGAGTCCATTTGTTCCAAGTGGTTTCGATCGGCGTCATCTATCTGTTCTGCGCGTGGGAGCTGGCATTCCCGGGGCATGTTCTGATCCCGGGCTGGATCGACCTGAGCAAGTTCACCAATCCCGAGCTCGATGTTCGGAACTACCGGGTGGGCGGCCCGTTCTTCGACTACGAGCTGTTGGCTGAGTTCACGGCCATGAACCTGATCTTCTTCATCTTCCTGGTGGCGCAGGCGAAGTCCGCGACCCGGCGGGCGATCTACGCCGGCTTCCTACTGATGACCCTGTTCATTCTGTTCAGCACGATCACGCGCGGCGGCATGCTCGCGCTCGGTGTCGGGATGGCCTACCTCCTGTTCGTGATCCGAAAGCGGATTCAGGTCGTGCCGTTCACCATCATCGGCGGCGTGGCGACCGCCATCTTCCTCGCGCTGAGTTTCTACGTCGCCCACTTCACGAAGTCGGGCGATGTCTTCGCCCGATTCCAGAAGACACAATTCGTCGGTCTGATTCCGGACTCCCGTGCGGCCGTGTGGCCGCAGGCCTGGGGCAGGTGGATGCAGCATCCATGGATCGGCTGGGGGCCGTACTACTCCGTCGAACACGGCCTCACGCTCTGGTACTGGCCGCACTGCTTGCTGCTATTCGTCGGAAACAACATCGGATTCGTGGGAGTCACCTTCTTCCTTTGGTTCCTGTTTAGGATGCTAAGGGCTTCGATTCCGACCACCGACCGGCTCAACGACCCAAGCTATTCGAAGGCCTACCTGTTGGCCGCCCATGTTCAGTTGGTCATCTTCCTGGTGGACGAGCTGAAGATCGAATATCTGCGCAATCCCATCTATCAGTTCCAGATCTGGGTCATGTTCTCGATGCTGATCGCGACTTCGTTGATCGTGAAGCAACAGGCGCGCGCATCGCAGCCGGCTGCCGAGCCAGTACGTCCCGGCCGTCCGCTCCGGTCACTGACCCACGGTCTCGCAGGACGCTGATGTGCGGCATCGTTGCGTGGTTCGATCCCGATGGCTCGCGCCCCGACCGCGCCTGGCTCGAGGCAGCGGCTGAGTCGCTCACGCATCGCGGGCCCGATGACGTCGGCTTCCACGTCGAGGACGGCGTTGGTCTCGCCTTCCGCCGGCTCTCGATCGTGGACGTCGCGACCGGCGCCCAGCCGCTCAGCAACGAAGACGGCACGATCTGGATCGTCTACAACGGCGAGATCTATAACCACGCCGACTTGCGTCGCCAGCTGGAATCGAAGGGCCACCGTTACCGCACTCACAGCGACACCGAGACCATCGTCCACGCCTACGAGGAATGGGGCGCGGAGTGCGTCACGCGGCTGCGCGGCATGTTCGCGTTCGCGATCTTCGATCGCGGTCGGCGCTGCCTGTTCGTGGCGCGCGACCGCGCAGGCATCAAGCCGCTCTACTTTGCCCGCGCCGGAAAGGCGTTCGTAAGTGCTTCCGAGATCAAGGCGCTATTCGCGTTCCCGGGCGTCGAACGCCGCGTCCATCTGCCCGGGGTGGTCGAGCACCTGACGCTTCGCTACGCGGCCTCTCCGGCCACGCTGTTCGAGGGCATTCACAAGCTCAAACCCGCGCACTCCCTCGAGATCGGGTCGCGGGCGATCGAGCCGCGCCGCTACTGGAACGTGGCCTACGAGCCCAAACGAGATCTCCCCGACCACGCCGCGCTGGCCGAATTGGAGGCGCGCCTCACCGAATCGGTGCGGCTCCGCCTGATGAGCGAAGTTCCGCTGGGCGCGCTGCTCTCGGGTGGCGTGGATTCGAGCGTGGTGGTGGCGCTCATGAGCCGGCTGATGGCGCGCCCGGTCCAGACCTTTTCGGTCGGATTCGACGAGCCTGGCCGCTACAACGAGCTCCCCTTCGCGCGCCAGGTCGCGCGCCATCTCGGCACCGACCATCACGAGATCCTGGTTGGGGCCGGCGACCTGCTCCGCGAGATCCCGCGCCTGGTCTGGCATCAGGACGAGCCCGTGTCCGAGCCGGCGGCCATTCCCACTTTCCTGGTGTCTCAGCTCGCCCGCGAGACCGTCACGGTGGTGCTCACGGGCGAGGGTGGCGACGAGCTGTTCGCCGGCTATCCCAAGTACGCCGTCGACCCGCTGGCGCGCCGGCTGGCGGCACTCCCCGCGGGCTTGCGCGAGCTGCTGCTCCGCTATGGGGTGGACCGCCTGCCGTTCCGGTTCCGCAAGCTTCAGGTGGTCGCGCGCAGCGCGCGCTTCCGCGACGAGGCCGACCGACTGGCATCGTGGTTCGCGGGATTCGCGGGCGGCGAGCGCGCGCAGCTGCTGACGTCCGAGCTGCGCGCGCATGACGGACTCGGCGCCGCGGCGTTCCGCTCGGCGCTCGCGGAATCGAACGCGGCTCGCCCGCTCGACCGCATGCTCGACGCCGATCTCAAGCTCTGGCTGCCCGACGACCTGCTGATGAAGATGGACAAGATGAGCATGGCGGCCTCGATCGAGGCGCGCGTGCCATTGCTCGACCATCTGCTGATCGAATGGGCGGCGACGCTTCCCGACCGGTTCAAGGTGCAGGGGCTCGAGGGCAAGGTGCTCTTGAAACGCCTCGCCCGCCGCCTGCTTCCGCATGAGGTCGTGGACCGGCCGAAAGTCGGCTTCACCGTGCCGCTTTCACCGTGGTTCCGAGGTCCGCTGCGCGCGCTGCTCGCCGATACGCTGTTGTCACCCACGTGCCTCGGACGCGGCTACTACGATGAGGCAGTCCTTCGACGCACCGTCGCGGAGCATCTCGAGGGCCGGCGCGACCGCAGCCGTGAGCTGTGGACCCTGTTGACTCTCGAACTCTGGCATCGCGCCTACATCGATCAGTCTCCGCGCCGCGCCGTGCCCTACGTTCCGCCGCCGCGCGCCGCGACGGCGCTCGCCGGCTGAGGGCACGGCGCGTGGCGCAGGTCCGCGCGTTTCGGGATTCCGATCGCGAGCTCTGGGACGCCTACGTCGTCGCTCAACCCGGGTCTCATTTCGGGCAGCGCGTCGCATGGAGGGCACTCACCGAGCGCTTCTTCCGGGTAACGCCCCACTACTGGCTGGCCGAATCGGAGGGCCGAATCCGCGGGATCCTGCCGCTGTTCGAGAAGCCCGGGCACGCGCTGTTCTCGGCACCTGGCGGGCTTCTCGCCGACGATGAGTCGACCGCGGCGGCACTTCTCGAGCCGGCGCGCGAGCTTCTCAGGCGGCAGGCGCTCGACTGGATCGAGCTGCGGGACCAGCGCGTGGCCTGGCCCGGGCTCGCAACCAGCACCGAGCACCTGACGCTGGAACTCGCGCTCGAAACGTCGGTCGAGGCGCAGTGGAGGGCGTTCGACGCCAAGTTGCGCAACCAGGTGCGGAAGGGCGAGCGTTCGGCGTTCACGACACGCTGGGGTCGCGAGCACGTGCGTGATTTTCATCGCGTGCTCCTGCAGAACATGCGTGATCTGGGCACGCCGATTCGAAGCGTCGGATACTTCGCGGCCGCGCTTGAGGAGCTCGGCGCGGGCGCCGACGTGCTGTTGCTGGATCTCGAGCGGCGCCCCGTCGGCGCGATGTTCACGATCGCGCACGGGGCGCGCATGAGCGACCCCTGGGCGTCCTCGCTGCGCCGCTACCTCGCGCTCTGCCCCAATCATGTGCTCTATTGGGCGGCCATCCGCCGCGCGATCGAGCTGGGCATGACACGCTTCGATTTCGGCCGCAGCCAGCGCACGTCCGGTACCTACTCGTTCAAGGCCCAATGGGGAGCCGCGCCAGTGCAGCTCTACTACCAGTACGCGCTCGGGCGCGCGAACAGACCGCCGACGCTCGAGGACCAGAAGGGATCCTTCTCGGCGGCAGTCGCCATCTGGCGGCGACTGCCGGTGCCGGTGGCCGGTTTGCTCGGCGAGCGCGTGCGGCGCCGCTTTCCGGAGGTGATGTGAGAGCGGTCCAAGGTCGCCAGGGGCAGGTGCGCGCGTGAGTCGCCGCATCTCGTCGCGCGTCACGCGAAAATCCTACGAGCATGAGATCGCGCCGCGATCGCTGCTCCAGGTGCTGTGGCAGAAGCTGCTGCACCAGTGGGCGCGCGTCTGCATTCCACCCGGATTGCGCCTCGCGCTCTATCGCGCCATGGGCATCTCGATCGGCCACGGGGTGTTCGTGGGGCTCGACACCTGGCTCGACGACCAGTTCCCCGAGCTGATCGAGATCGAGGACGACGTGGTGATCTCGTTCCGAGTCACGGTCATCGTCCACGACGACGCGCGCCGGATGGACGCGATCCTGCCGGGCCAGGCCGATGGCACGGTGGCGCCGGTGACGCTCAAGCGCGGCTGTTACCTGGGCGCGGGCTGCATCATCCTGCCGGGCGTCACGATCGGCGAGCGGGCGGTGATCGGCGCCGGCGCGGTGGTGACGCGCGACGTGCCGCCGGGCAAGGTGGCGCTTGGGGTTCCGGCTCGCGTGACGAGGGACATCGGACCGCTCGAATGAAGGTTCTCCCTCTCGCAGTCCTGTTGTTCTGGGCTGCGCTCACCCTGCTTCCACTGCCACCGATGAGCGAGCAGCTCATCCTCTACCCCTGGCTCGGCCTGTTTCCGGGGCTTGCCTTCACGTCGTGGTTGATGCCCGGAACCCATCGAGTGACGCGGGCCGCTCTCGCCGCCGCACTGTCCCCGCTGCTTTCGGCCATGGCGGGCTGGGTGCTGATGCGGGCGGGTCTGGACTTTCGCAGCGCCGCGCTGGCGGTCGCCGTGGCCAGCGGCGCGAGCTACGCGTCGGCGATTCTTCGCCGCAGGCCAGGCCGGGAAGAGGAGCCGGTCGCTCTGCCTAGGTCGGCGATGAGGTGGGCGATCGGCCTCGGCACGGTGTTGCTCGCGTTGCCGGTCTTGAACCCGCTCGTGCTCGTTCACAGCGATTCCTGGCTGCACGGCGGTGTGGTGATGGAGTTGCTGACGCGCGGCATGCCTCCGGAGGATCCGCGCATGGCAGGGCTCCGCCTCAATTACGTCTGGTTTTTCAACCTGTTCATCGCCTTGCTCTCGAGCCTGCGAGGCCAGGAACCGTTCTTCTTCATGTCGCTGTTCAACGCCGTGACCGGATACGGCACGGTGCTCGTCGTCGCGCTGCTGGCTCAGCGGCTTTGGAATAGCGAGCGCGCCACGATCGGTGCGGTGGCGCTGCTGACGCTCGGGCTCAACGCCGGCGCCTACCTGCTCTGGCCGCTCGGACTCGTGCGGCTTTTCGTGGGCAAGGTTCAGGGCGGGAACGAATTCGCCCGCATCGCCGCCGATTTTCAGCCCGGGACGATGCGCATTCTCTACAGCCTCAGCGCTCCGTTCGCTCAGATGGTGAGCTTCCTCGACAAGCTTACGGTCGGCACTCCTCTCGCCTACGCCTATCTGCTCATGCTGGTCTACCTGTGGGCCATGCTGCGCTGGTTCGGCGATCGTCGCCGGGACGCGCTGGTGCTCGCTGTCCTGAGCGCCGCGGGAATGATGCTGTTCCACAGCGTGGTGGGGCTCTCGGTGATTCCGGTCGCCGGCGCAGGGCTGGCGATCGCCTGGCTCTTCCGTTCCCGCTGGAATTGGCTGCCTGGTCGGTCGAGCCTTGCGGCATTCGCACTCGCCAGCGGGGCCGGCGTGCTGCTGACCTACCCCTACCTTCGCTCGATCACCGCCGGATGGGCACCCGAAAAGTCCGGGCTCTCGCACCATTTCATCTCATTCAACACCTGGTTCCCGTGGACGCTCGTGACCTCCTGCTTCTTCTCACTGTGGTTCGCGCGGCGGCCGCTGGTCGACAGCTGGCGGCAGAGGCGGATGCCGCAGTTGCTGATTGCCGGGTTCGGCACGCTCATGATCGCGTTCGCTTGCGTGGTCAATCTCCCCGAGAACAACTACGTGAAGTTTGTGTTCGAGTGTTTCGTGCCGTGCCTGCTCCTGGCCGCGCCAGCGTTCGCGGAATTCGTCGTCGACTTCTGGACTCACCGTCGCGCCGCCGCCGCGATCGCCCTGCCGCTGGTCTTTGCGGTGCCCACTCTGGCCACCTTGCACGGCTATCTCGTCGATCCAGCGGGCGCTACCAGCCCCCGGCTGCACGATCGCCCGGGCGAAGCGACGGCCGATGAATGGATCCGGGGCTCGACGCCGAGAAATGCGGTGTTCCTGGATCGCGGATTCCGCGATCTGCTGATGGTCAAAGCGCGGCGCCGGCTCTACCTGGGGACCGATCTCCCGCCCGAACGGGCCGCGTTCCCGGTCGCCGAGATGCGCGCGCGGCAGCAGCTGATTCGCGATCTCTACGATGGCACCGGGAACGCGGATTCGTCCGTCGCACGTCTGCGCGCCCTCGGCCGGCCTCTGTACGTGCTCTACCGGCCCGAGGACTCGACGACGGTGGCCGCGCCATGGCAAACCCTGATCGATGCCGCGCCGGGCTCGGCGCTCGACTTCGACCATGGCGGGTACCGCGTGGTTCGACTTTCGCCGCGGAGCGGCCCGTGACCCGGCACCTGGCGGCGTTCTCGTTCGACATCGAGGACTGGTATCACTCGCAACTAATCCCAGCGCAGCACCGGGGCGACTCCGAGGATCACAGCGTGGTGCGGGCCGGCACCGAGCGCATCCTCGAGCAGCTGCTCCGGCATGGCGTGCGCGCCACGTTCTTCGTGCTTGGAGAAGTCGTGCGCGACCACCCCGACCTGATTCGGCGCATGGTGGACGAGGGGCACGAGATCGGCTGCCACGGCATGCATCACCAAGCGCTGTGGTCGTCGAACCCCGAAGCCTTTCGCGCCGAACTTCGTCAGTTTCGCGCGTTGATCCTCGAAAAGCTCGGCGACGTCCCCGTAATAGGCTTTCGCGCGCCGACCTTCAGCATCGATCGGCGCACGGCCTGGGCGCTCGAGATTCTTCGCGAGGAGGGTTTCGCTTACGACTCGAGCATCTTCCCGGCGCGCGTGAAGCTGTACGGAGTGCCCGAGGCGCCGGTGAGCATCTATCGGCCCTCGCGCGCCGACCTCGCGCGGCATGATCCCGATGGCAGGCTGGTCGAGTTTCCGGTCGCGATCGCGAAGTGGGGGCCGCTCCGGCTGCCGGTCGGCGGCGGATTCTATCTGCGTGCCCTACCGTACGCTGCGTTTCGCTGGTCGCTGGACCATATCCTGCGCACCCGCCCATTCGCGCTCTATCTGCACCCGCGCGAGGCTAGCCCCGAGCAGAAACGGGTTCCGCTCGATGCGGTCGACGGTTTCATCACCTACGTGAATCTGCACACCGTGGTGGAGAAACTGGAGCGGCTCTACCCGCGTTACCAGTGGGTGCCGATGCGCGAGATTCTCGAGCGAGAGGGGCATCTGCGGCCGCTCGTGTAACGTTGCCCCCGGCGCGGCAGAGCTAGCCGCGCCCCCGGACGCGGACGATCACTCTCTCCAACACCTCGGCGAGCGCATCGGCCACAATCCCGGGCGCGTGGTGGCGCTCGACGTGGGCACGCGCCCGCGCACCAGTCTCTCGCCGTCTCGCCGGATCCGCCATCCAGCGCTCCACAGCGACCGCCATCGCTTCGGCGTCCGCGACGACCTCGCCCAATCGTTCGCGCGCCACGATCCCATCGGGATCGAAGATCGAGACGCTCGGCAGCCCGTGAGCCCACGCTTCGAGCAGCGTGTTGGGGAAGCCTTCCGAGTCGGAGGTGTGCACGAACAGCGCGCCACGCGCGAAGAAGTCGTCGAGCGACGCGCGATCGAGGTGCCCGCGGACTTCGAGATTGGGCAGCTCGCGTGCCGCCCGCCTGGTCTGCTCGAACACCTGCGAAGTCAGCGGCGGCGGCGGGATCACGCCGGCCATGACGAAGCGCTGATTCGGCAGCCGCCGGGCCAGCTCGACGATCCACTCCGGATGTTTCGATTCCTTATAGGTCGAGAGCCACAGCACCGCGCCCGCTTCGCCAGCGTCGGCGAGACGAGCGGGAAGCTCGACCAGGTTGGGAATCACGACGCTCTCCCGGCCCCATTGCTCGCGAAAGAGGTGTTGCTGAAAAGCGGTCTGCGCGACGATCGCATCGGCGCGCCGGATGGCGCGCGCGTACCACCACCGATCACGCGCCATCGGCACCAGCGGCATCGCTCGCTGGGCATCCGAGTCATGGGCGGCGCCGAACACGAAACCGGCGCGCGTCCAGCGCGCGACGTCGCACGCGAGTCCCGCCTGCATGCCCGAAGCACGGGCGTAGAACACCTCCGCTCTCGACTCGAGCAGCGCGCGCAGATTGCCGGTAAGTCGCGGGTGAAAG
>DATKAB010000198.1 GCA_035498555.1 Candidatus Sulfotelmatobacter sp. | reverse complement strand
GCGGATCGCCGCTACGCGACGGTCGGCTACGTCACGCTCGACCAGTACGGCAACAATCTCCCGCTCTACTTTCCGGCCTCCGGCCGCAGCTTCATGGCCGGAGTTCGCATGAAGCTGCCGGCGGGTGGAATGCGGTGAACGGGGCGCCGCTACCCGCTTCCTGAGTGCGCCGCTCGATCGCGCGGTCGCCAGCCGCGACGGCCAGCGCTGCACCTTCATCGGCGACGGCGGCAAGCGCTGCGAGGCGAGACATGATTGTCGATTTCTCTACATGCTCTAGAGCATGTTGATAATCGCGTTTCACGCGCCTCTCGCACGCGCAGCAAGCCTGCCCGGAATGGCGCGCAACATCGCGCGCGCAACGAAAGCATCGCGTGTCAAGAGACGATTTGTTTTGCGCGCCGATCTCTTGCGCGCCGATCTCTCGCCCTGCCCGGCCGACTTCGCCGGCAATCGCGCGCCGCTACGCCGGCTTCGCGAACAATCTCGCGATCACCAGCACGATCATCCAGGCCGCGACGATCAGCAGCCCGAACATCTCGCGATTCTCTTCCACCGCGGCGTCCTTCATCTCCCACTGCGCGAACATCTCGCCGAGCCTGATCTTGCCGAGCGCTCGCGGGGCGATGGTCGCCGCCCAGATCAGTGCGATCAGCGCGATCGCGGCCGGGAATTGCCACGGGTAGCCCGCCGGACGCCATGCCGCCCAGGCCGAGGCCACCATCGGCGCGGCGTAGATCGCGGTCCAGGCGATCGGATCGGGATCGTTGAACTGCAGGTAGGCGGCGAACGCAAACAGCAGGGTCATGAGCCCGTTGACGATTCGCAGGATCATGGCGGCGGAGTCTGAGACGATGGCACGGGCCGGTCAAGCACCGAGCCGGATCAGGCGGCCTTCTGCCCCATCTGGTCGCGGATCAACTGCTCGACTTGCCGCACGTCGGGAATGCCCTCGAAGCCGATGCGCGTCATCCGCATCATGCCGCTCTGCGACGTGCTCATCATGCGCGACGCGAAGTAGATCGAGCCCGAGCCATTCGCATTCTCGGTGCGCGTGATGTTGCTCATGTCTTCGTGCGTGAACGACTGGACTCCACGCCCGGCGACGTTGACGATGATCATCGCGCGCTTCTCGGTGACGGCGTAGACGGTCTTCTCGGCTCCGAGGTAGACCCAGATCGGCGCGGTGAGCACGCCGAGGCCGACCAGCAGGAACGGGATGCCGAACAGCGGGAACAGCGCCCACGGGCCGGGCACGTGAGGGCCCTTCGAGGTGAACGAATACGCCGTGGCGATCCAGAACACCGCAAACGCCGTGAAGGGAATCCCGAATGCGGCGGCGGGCAGCGCACGTCTCGCGGCGGCGCCGGGTGAAGGGAAGCCCGACCAGAGCAGTCGCTCGCCGGGATCGAGCTGGGCGGCCGCGATCTGCTCGGCCTGCATGCGGTCCATGCCTGTCCCCTCCTTCGCGCCGGCCCGGCGGGCCATCCGCCGGGGTTCGCGCGTCGAAGGTTATCGGCCGAACCGGACCGCGACCTGAGCGGGCCGCTCCACCGAACGGCCACGCGTTCAGCCGGTGTAGCCCTCCACCGTCTTCGTGTCGCGAATCTTCGCTTGCTCGGGGTCCTGCCCCGCGGTACGCCGCGCCCGACGCTGGCGAAGGAGGTCCCAGCACTGGTCGAGCGTGAGCTGCAATTCTTGGAGCCGCTGACGATCCGTCTCGCTGGCTTCGCCGTGGGATTCGCGCTCGAACAGCTGGTGCTCTTCGTGCGCGAGCTCGTTGATGCGATCGAGAACCGCCTGGTCGTTCATGATGCCCTCGTTCTGGGTCGAGTTCGATCGGCCGGATCCCGCGCGGCCGCGTCCGCCCGGTGGGTGCGAGACTAGCATCGCCGGGGAGCGCACGGCCACGCCCGCTTGCGCGAACCCGCCCGGTGCTCGGAAGATGCCGGCGTGAAGATCCTGGCATTGGCCGGAGCCATCGCGCTGATCCTGTGGGTGATGTGGGATGCGTTCGAGACCATCCTGCTTCCACGCCGCGTTCCGGCCCGCGCACGCCTCTCGCGCTGGGTGATCCGCTGGCTGTGGCGGCTGTGGGCCAGCACCGCGCGCGGCATCGGCAAGCGGTCGCGGCGCGAGAACCTGCTCAGCTTCTACGCGCTGCTCTCGATCCTTACGCTGCTGGTGGTGTGGGCAGGCGGCCTGATCCTGGGATTTGCGCTCATCTACTGGGCCGATGGTTCTCGTCTGGACGCCGATCGCGCCACGCGCGGCTTCGGCGCCGATCTCTACCTCAGCGGCTCCACCTTCTTCACGCTCGGACTGGGCGACGTGCGCCCGGTCTCGGTTCTCTCGCGGCTGGTGACGGTGATCGAGGCCGGCACCGGCTTCGGCTTCCTCGCGCTGGTGCTCGCCTATCTACCGGTGCTGTACGCAGCGTTCTCGAAGCGCGAGGCCCGCATCACCATGCTCGACGAGTGGGCGGGTTCTCCGCCGACCGCGGCGGTGCTGCTGCGCCGTTGCTCGGAAGCACGCGATCCCAATGTGATCGCGCCCCTGCTCAAGGACTGGGAACTGGCCTCGGCCGAAACGCTCGAGAGCCATCTCTCCTATCCGGTGCTCTGCTATTTTCGATCGCAACACGACAATCAATCTTGGCTGGCCTCGATGGTGGCGATCCTCGACACCTGCGCCCTGGTGATCGTGGGTGTAGAGGGCATCGACCCGTTCCAGGCACGCCTCACGTTCGCCATCGCGCGTCACGCGCTCGTCGACCTGAGCCAGATCTTTCGATCGAAGGCGATGAGCGCGCCGCCGGACTCGCGGCCGGTCGCCGAGCTTCGTGAGCTGCGCGCGTGGCTCGCCCGCTCCGGCGTGCGGCTCACCGAGGGCGACGAGGCCGACCGCCGGCTCGCCGACCTGCGCACGCTCTATCTCCCCTACGCCTACGAGCTCTCGGAGCGGTTGCTGATGCCGTTACCTCCGCTCCTGCCGCCCGAGCGGCTGCGCTACAACTGGGAGACCACCGCCTGGAGCCGCACGGCCCGAGATGGCTCTCACTGAGTGAGGCGCAGAGCGTCGCTCAATCCGGGTTGATTGGCCGCTCCGCCCCCCTCTCGGGCTTCTGCTGCTTCAGGATCACCGCCGGGATCTGCTTCTCGCTCACCAGCCGATTGAATGTCTCGAGATCCTGCTCGAGCAGGATCTTCAGCTTCTCGAGCTGCGCGTCGGTTCGCGCGTAGAGATCGCGCTGCACGTCGTAGGCCTGGTCGGTGGGCGGCGCGTTGGCGCCGTCCACGGTCCCGGCCAGGGACGCGAGCTTGTTGTCGAGTCGGATCGGGAAATTGAGCGGGTCCTCGCTGCTCCGGTTCCGCGTCTGATAGAGAGAATCCTCGATCGCGCTCAGGCGGGTGGTCAGCGATCTCGCGGAGTTGGCGATGCTCGAATCCCGATCGAGCGGGGCGGCGCGCGCCACCACCGACTTGATCTGATCGCGCGCGTCGCGGATGTGAACCACCGCGTCGTGAGCGGCGCTGATCTTGTCGCGAATGTCGCGAAGGAAATCGAACTTCTTCTGATAGTCCTCGACCGTGGTCGGGAAGCGCGGATCCTTGCGCACTTCGAGGGGCTGGGTCTGGGACTTGCCGCCCACGGTGAGCCGCACCTGATAGCGGCCTGGCACCACTTCGGGGCCGCGCAGCGAACCGTCCCACAGCACGATGCCCTTGAAGCGGGTGGCGTCGGGGATGCGGAAGTCCCACGCGAAGCGGTTGAGTCCCGCACGCGCCGGGATCTTCGGCTGCGGCGGCGCCGGCGGCGCCTCGTCGTCGTCCTCGCCGCCGGTCGAGGCTCCGGCGTCGGGCTCGGCGTGATTGGTGATCTTGCGAAGCACCGCACCCGATTCATCGAGGATCTCGAGGGCGATCTCGTCCTTCTCGCGCGGTTCGTCACGCAGTGTGTAGTAGATCAGCGCCCCGTGCGGCGGATTCTGGCCGACGGCGCCCCCGCCGCCGAATCCCCCGCCGCCGCCGAACAGGTAGCCGGGCGACGGGGCGAACAGATGAAATTCCTCGCGCATGACGGCATCGTTCATCTGCCGCAACGGCGCGATGTCGTCGAGGATCCAGAACGAGCGGCCCTGAGTCGAGACCGCCAGGTCGTTGTCCTTCACGATCAGGTCGGTGACCGGAACCACCGGCAGCATGCCGCGCGGCTCCTCCTCGGCGACGCGCGCCGCATCATCGGGGCGCGTCCGCGCCGTGGCGCGCGAGGCGGCGCTCCGGTAGGCCGCGGCCGATCCCGGCGCGTTCAGGCGCAGTGGCCACCAGCGGGCACCCGCGTCGGGCGAGAAATAGATGCCGCTCTCGGTGCCGCAGTAGAGCAGCCCCTCGCGAACCGGGTCCTCGCGCACCACTCGCACGAAGGAATGCTGCGGGAGTCCGTCGCTGATCTTCTTCCAGGTCTTCCCGTAGTCGCGGGTGACGTATGCGAACGGTCGATCATCCTCGAGTTTGTAACGGTTGGCGGCCACGAACGCCGTGCCCTTGTCGTGCGGAGAGGGAGCGATCTGGCTGATCATGCTCCAGGCCGGAAGATCCCTGGGTGTCACATCCGACCAGTTCTTGCCGTCGTCGCGCGAGACGTGCACCAGTCCGTCGTCCGAGCCCGTCCACAGCACGCCCGGTTCGGCCGGCGACTCGGCCATCGCGAAGATCGTGCAGTAGTACTCGACGCTGCTGTTGTCCTTGGTGATCGGCCCGCCCGATGGGCCGAGCTTGGTCGGATCGTTGCGCGTCAGGTCGGGGCTGATCGCCTGCCAGCTCTGGCCCTCGTTCAACGACTTGAACAAGATGTTGCCAGCCGCGTAGAGCGTCTTCGGATCGTTGGGCGAGGCGACGATCGGGAAGGTCCACTGGAAGCGATACTTCATGCCCTCGGCGCCGGAGCCCATCGGATTGTCGGGATAGACCGACACGTCGCGCTCTTCCTGGGTGCTCTGCTGGTAGCGGCCGATATAGCCGTCGTAGCAACCCGAGAACACGATGTCGGGATTGCCGGGCTCGGCGGCGATGTAGCCGCTCTCGCAGCCGCCGACGTCGTGCCAGTCGCTCGCGCCGATGCCGAACCCCCGCGTGCGGCTCGCGATTCCCACCGTCGAGTTGTCCTGCTGCGCGCCGTACAGGTGGTAGGGGAACTGGTCGTCGGCGACCACGTGGTAGAACTGCGCGGTCGGCTGATTGTCGAGCCGCGACCACGACAGGCCACCGTCCATGGAAACGTTGGCGCCGCCGTCATTGCTCTCGATCATGCGCTGCGGATCCTGGGGGTCGATCCATAGATCGTGGTTGTCGCCGTGCGGCGTGCGGATCGGAGCGAATGTCTGCCCACCGTCCTTGGAGCGGAAGCAGCCGACATTGAGGACGTAGACCACGTCGGCGTTCTTGGGATCCGCGAAGATGTGCGAAAAGTACCAGGCACGCTGGCGGAGCTTGCGCTCCTCGTTGGTGCGGCTCCAGGTGCGCCCGCCGTCGTCCGAGCGGTAGACGCCGCCCTTGTCCGACTCGACGATCGCCCACACGCGATTGGGATCGGCCGGCGAGATCGTGACGCCGATCCTCCCCACCACGCCGCCGGGAAGCCCGGTGCCTTTCAGCAGCTTCCAGCTGTCGCCGCCGTCGGTGGACCTGTAGAGCCCGCTCCCCTGGCCGCCGCTTTCGAGGCTCCAGGGCGTGCGGATCACCTGCCACATCGAGGCGTAGAGCACGCGCGAATTGCTCGGATCCATCGCCAGATCCACGGCCCCGGTGCTGTCGTTGACGAACAACACGTTCTTCCAGGTGACGCCGCCGTCGGTCGAGCGGTAGACGCCGCGATCGTGGTTGGGTCCGAAGGCGTGACCGAGCGCCGCGACGTAGACGCGGTCGGGATCGCGGGGATCGACGCGCACCTGGCCGATCTGGCGCGTGTCGGCGAGCCCGACGTTCTTCCAGGTCCGCCCGGCGTCGGTGGACTTGTAGACGCCGTCACCCGCCGACATGTTGCCGCGAATGCACGCCTCGCCCATTCCCGCGTAGATCACGTTGGGATCGGACGGGGCCACCGCGATCGCTCCGACCGAGCCGGTGCCGAGCTGACCGTCCGAGATCGGGCGCCAGCTCGAGGCGCCATCCACCGTCTTCCACACGCCACCACCGGTGCCGCCGAAATAGTAGACGCTGCGCTGGCCCTCGACGCCGCTCACCGCCGTCACGCGACCGCCACGGTAGGGGCCGATGCAGCGCCACTCGAGGCCGCGCAGCAGCAAGGGATCGCCGTAGTCGAAGCCGGCGCCGGCCGCCGGCTCCTTCTTCGTGGCGGCGGGCTTCGAGGCCGGAGCCGCGCCGCGCTTCGCGGACCAGGCCGCAACGGGTGCCAGAGCAAGAAGCGACACGACGACCAGCCAGAGCTCGAGTTTCGAACGAGTGGGCCGCATGCATTCCTCCGGAGGCGAAATGTACGTCGCAGAGCCTGGCAGGGTAATGGGTCTCGCGGTGCGAGAGAAACGCGGGCTTTGCGGCTGCTCGTGTATGCTGCCGGTTCCCGCGTGTCCTGCCGCCTCAATCCTCCGCGAGGCCTTTCCCATGTTCGAGCCCGGCCGCTCGCAGCTCGCTCGCCGCGCCACGCTCCTCCTACCTGGACCCTTCCCGCTCATGAACTCATCCGCCCTCAGCGCCCCGATCCCCCCGGTTGCCGAGCGGGTCCCCCATCCCGTGACCATGCACGGCGACACGCGCCCCGACGACTACTACTGGATGAAGGACAAACAGGATCCGAGAGTCCTCCGGTACCTGGAGGCCGAGAACGCCTACACCGATTCGATGACCGCGGGATCGAAGCCCCTGCAAGACGCGCTCTACGCCGAGATGCTGAGCCGCATTCAGCAGACCGACCTCACGGTGCCCTACCGCAAGGGCGCGTTCCTCTATTACACGCGGACCGAAGAGGGCAAGCAGTACCCCTACTACTGTCGCCGCAAGGGCGACATGCAGGCGGCCGAGCAGACGCTGCTCGATGTGAATGCTCTTGCGCAGGGGTACCCCTTCATGGCGATCGGCGAGTTCGAAATCAGCCCGGACGGTTCGAAGCTGGCGTACACGGTCGACAGCACCGGCTACCGCCAGTACCTGCTCAGGGTGCGCGATCTCGCCACCGGCGAGGAGCTGCCGGATCACGCCGAGCGCGTCACCTCGCTGGCCTGGTCCACCGACAATCGCACGCTGTTCTACACCCAGGAGGACGAAGTCTCGAAGCGCAGCTACCGGCTCTATCGCCACAGGCTCGGGAGCCCGACGCACGACCTGCTGTACGAAGAGGGGGACGCCCGGTTCGAGGTCGAGGTGACCGCGACGCGCAGCCAGGCCTGGATCGTTCAGACGCGAGGCAGCCACACCACGTCGGAGGTGGCGGTGCTTCCGGCCGGCGAACCGCTCGGCGAATGGAGACTGATCGCGCCGCGGGTGCAGGACCGCGAATACTACGTGGACCATCGCGGAGATCTCTTCTGGATCCGAGTCAACGATCACGGCAAGAACTTCCGACTGGTGACCGCGCCGGTCGCGACACCCGATCCCTCGCGCTGGACCGAGCTGCTCCCGCATCGCCCCGACGTCATGCTGGCCGGCGTCGCGTGCTTCAAGGACTACGTCGTCCTCAACGAGCGCGAGTCCGCGCTGCCCCAGATCACGGTGATGGACCCGGCCACCCACGCCACCCGCCGCGTGAAGTTCGACGAGGTCGCCTACACCGAGTTCCCGGCGCAGAACCCGGAATACGATTCGGCCACCTACCGCTACGGCTATCAGTCGTTCCTGACGCCGCCTTCGGTCTACGACCTCGATCTGGCTGCGCTCGGGAGCAAGCTGCTGAAGCGCACGGCGGTACTGGGCGATTGGGATCCGTCGCGCTACACGGTGGAGCGCGTGTGGGCCACGGCCCGGGACGGCGTCCAGGTGCCGATCACGCTGCTCTATCGCAACGGCACCCTGCGCGACGGCTCCGCGCCCTGCCTGCTCTACGGCTACGGCTCCTATGGCATTCCGCAGAACGTGACCTTCAGCTCGAACCGGTTCAGCCTGGTCGACCGCGGCATGGTGTTCGCGATGGCGCACATTCGTGGCGGCGGCGATCTCGGTGAAACCTGGCATCAGCTCGGGCGCATGGCCACCAAGATGAACACTTTCACTGACTTCGTCGCCTGTGCCGAGGATCTCGTGGCGCGCCGCATCACCAGCAAGGATCGGCTGGTGATCCAGGGCGGGAGCGCCGGTGGACTGCTGATGGGCGCCTGCACCAACCTGCGGCCCGATCTGTTCAAGGGCGTGCTCACGCAGGTACCGTTCGTGGACGTGCTCAACACCATGTCGGACGAAACCCTGCCGCTGACGGTGGGGGAATTCGAAGAGTGGGGCAATCCCAGGATCGCCGAGCAGTACCGGTGGATGCGCGCCTATTCGCCCTACGACAACCTGAGGGCGACCCGCTATCCGGCCATGCTGGTGAAGACCAGCCTCAACGACAGCCAGGTGGGATTCTGGGAGCCGACCAAGTACGTCGCGCGACTGCGCGCGCTCAAGACCGACGCCAATCCGCTGCTCTATCGCTGCAACATGGGCGCGGGTCACGGTGGCGCCAGCGGCCGATACGACGCGCTGCACGACGTGGCGTTCGACTACGCGTGGGTGCTGAAGACGGTGGGGCTCGACGCGGCGAAACCGCTGCCCTGAATCGGGGCGGGGCCAGGGATCGGGGGCGACGGGACCGTCGAGTCCGGGTTTGCGTCGGATCGCTCACGACCGCGCCGGCGCTCGACGGCGGGGGACTCCCGCTCAGCTCGTGACCTGCGCGCGGAAGCGCGCGATCCACTGCTCGAAGCGTTCGAGAAACTTGGAGAGGAACTGCCGGGTCGTCTCGTCGGTCAACCGCCCCGACTTGTCGAACTTCTCGTGCGCGCGATTCACCAGCACCTCGGGCTGAATCATCGCGAACGTGTTGGTGAAGATGAACGCCTGGCGAAGCTGATCCTGCGCGCGAGCCGTGCCCACCATGCCGGGCGTTGCGCCCATGATCGCGGCCGGCTTGCCGTGGAGCGCGCTGGCGCGCGGCGGGCGTGACAGCCAGTCCAAAGCGTTCTTGAGCACGCCGGACATGCCATGATTGTACTCCGGCGTCACGAACAGGACCGCGTCCGCCTCGCGCACCGAATCGCGAAGCTGGACCACCGGGCCCGGAAGGCCGTTCTCCTCGAGGTCGGCGTTGTAGAGCGGGATCGTGCTCAGATCGCGGGCGGTGATGCGAAGCGTGGCGGGCGCCAGCTCCTGAGCGGCCGCCAGCAGCGCCCGATTGAACGAACCTCGTCGCAGACTGCCGGCGATGCCCACGACATAGAACCCGCCCGCGGGGCGGGATGAGACTTCAGAATTCATCGAGTCTTCCGTTTGAAGCGGAGGCTGGATCGCCGCTGGGTTGCGATCGCTCTCCACCCTCCTGGTGGATGGTCGGGCCCGGCGAGCTGTGGGGTGTGCCGGGTGTGATCGATGCGCGGCCCGCGAAGGCGGCCTCTCTCCCGGGAGCGGGCGCCCCCGCGGTCACGAGGCGTGCGGACAGATCATTCGCCGCATGCGCGCGAACGAAAAAGGAATGGGATGGCGAAGACATCGCCCCTGGCCCGCACTGCCGCGGTGGCCGGGAGGACATTGTTCGCAGCTGCCGATTCAACCTCCGGGGGATCGAGGTGCGGCATCATCCCATTCCCGCCACTTCCCTGGCCGATGACCTTCCCACACCACACATCGCGGACATTCTTCCACAGAATCTCTCCGGTCCGCAACCTGAAAATCCGGCGTGCGGTCGGGAGGCGGGAGGAGCCGGGCTGGCGCCCGGGAGCGGCCCGGATCGGCCGCGTCAGCGCACGGTGGACACGCCTCGCGCGCTCACCATTTCTCGTAGGACGTCGCGTGCGGGAGCCAGAGCCACAACATGGTCTGCACCAGCGGCACCGGATAGACCATTTCGCAACGCCAGCCGCGGAAGCGCGTCGAGCCGTGGCCGGCCCGCTCGAGCACCTCGCGTGTCACCGCGCCATGATCCCCGACACCGGGAATCGAGTGCGCGCGCTCGGAGCGGGGCAGCGGTTCGAGCGACCCGGACACGTGAACCTCGCCGAAGCGCATGGGTCCGGGCTGACTGGGCGGCCGCAGATGCGCATGAGGCTCCGGCAGCACGAACGTGACTTGCGGCGTCGCTCCGGCGAACAGGTCCTCGGCGATGAACAGGTCGCGAACGGTTCTGCGGCATGGAACCAGCAACATGTATCCGCCGATCGGATAGACGCCCGGGCCCGGATCGAGCGGCGCGTTGTTGCGGATCCGGTAGGCCCAGGTGAGCCTCGGGATTTCCTGCGCGGGTGAATCGGCGGGCAGCACCATGGTGGTGGCGCTCGGAGTCCGCACGACCTCGATTCGAGGCATCGGCTGACTGCAGTACTTTCGGATCAGCACCTCCGCAGGAGTCGGCGGCTCGTCGGAACCTTCGATGGAATCGAACCGGCTGTGATCGATCTGCTGCTCGCTGTCGGGCCAGGGAGTGAATCCCATGATCGGCACCGGCGTGCTGCGGCGCAGGCGGCGCAGGCCGAAGCGCCGGTTGATCTCGAGGCCGTCCGCTCCGTCCCCCCGCTCCGACGGCACCACGAACAGCGAAGTGACCAGGAGATCGCTGTAATAGCCGATCAGGTACGACATGGACTTGAACGCAGACTGGCGAGTGGTGCGCTCGCGGGTGTCACGCGCGACTTCAGAGGATTCGGATATGCGCGCGTCGATCGCGGCCCTCCCTCCCGGCGCGGCATCGATGAGCGCCTGGAGCCGCTGGGCCGCCGAGCGCAGTCGAGTCAACGAAGCCTTTCCGACCAGTGAGGCGGCGGAATCCGCCAGGATGCGCAGTCCCGCCGGAGACGGCACCAGGTGCATCAGCTCGAGGTCGGTGCGCGCGTTGGTGGCGCGGACCAGCCGGCTCGCCAGGCTCTTGTCGAGGCCGAGCGAGCGAGTGAGCTGGGTGGGGCGCGGCTGTTGTCCGGCGACGCGCTGCAGCACCGGCACGAGCGCCTCGCGCAGCTCGGCGCCCATCGCGTCAATACCGTCCAGCAGCTCGCCCTGAACCTTCACGGCTCGAACGGATTTCGAGTTGCGGCTCATAAGTCGCAGCCTACCGTGGGGCATGTCATCGCAACGAGGTCGTTGGGACGCTTCATTGTGCGTGATCCTCGAGTGATGTCAATGAGAGGAACGCCCGATTGGAGCGGCCGTCACACCGAGAATCTCCCGAAGAAACGGCCCCCGGCGGCGGGGTCGACTTAGGGCCACCCCTCCCGAATCGGCCCCCGGCGAAAATCGTTCGGGCGAGGTCCAATCCTCGACGACAAAATTCGGCGGATGTCCGGCTCCTGGCCCTCATACGCGCGGAGCGCGGGGAGAGCGGCGCATGGACCACGGGGAAATCGACTAAAGTGAGTGCGCCGCGGGCCTCGCGAGGGGGCGCGGGACATCGGACTCCCCCGCGCACCACGGAGGGACAGCGCCTGCCCGCCATGCGCTTTGCGGAATCGATGGGTTCTCGACGGGAACGACGGCTCGGCCCATGCCTCCTGGCGCTCGCGCTGGCCGCGTCTCCGGGCGGGGCTGTCGCTCAAACCTCGATGACGCCCGCCGACTCGACCCCCACATTCTCGCGTTCGGACATGTGGCTGGGTGCGGTGGTTGCGGCCGGCGTGCTCGCGATCGGCCAGTCGGATCACTGGATGGCGGGTCAGCTGAAGGGCGCCGGCGGAGATCCGGCTGAGAAGATCTCCGACCTGGCGACCCCATTCGGGACCGCCACCGTGCTCGCACCCCTGCTGTTGGCCGGGCTGGCGGCGGGCCCGGTGCTCGGGCAGCCGGGGGTGACGCGCGCGAGCATTCGAATCGGCGCCGGGATCTGCGCATCGGCGGTTGCCTGCGAGGCGCTCAAGGTGTCGTTCGGGCGAACTCGACCCTTCCAGACTCCCGGCGATCCCGATGAGTTCCACCCCTTCTCGGGCTTCGACTCGTTTCCCTCGGGGCACACCACGGTGGCGTTCGCCGCCGCCGCCGGGCTCACCCGCGAGACGCACGCGCGCTGGGTGCCGTGGGTGGCGTATCCGCTCGCCGGGCTGGTCGGCTGGTCGCGCGTGCACGACGGCTGGCACTGGCCGAGCGACGTGGTGGCCGGCGCCGCGCTCGGAGTGTGGAGCGCCGAGAAGACCGAGGACTACTTGCGACGGCGCGATGCGCTCGGCGGACGGTTCTCGGCGTGGCTGATGCCCGAACGGCGGGGTGAAACGGTCGCCGTCGCGTGGGCGTTCTGATGCGAGTCGCGCGCTCATCGGCCGAGTTTCGCGCCCTCCCCCATCTCGTGGTGCGAGCGGAAGGCCACGACGCGAAGCTCGCGAACTTCGATGGCGGGCTGTTTCAGGAGTTGCTCCAGCCCGCGGGCCTCGAGATCGGCGGCGAGATGCGCGGCGATCTCACGGTCCACAAGCCCTAGTCCCCGGCCACCCGACCGTCCGGGCCGCTCGCGCCATTCTCATGAAATCTTCATAGATTCCTGAGATGCTCCGGTCCGACCTGCCGGAGAACGCCTCGACCATGCCGAAGACCCGCATTCTGATCGCCGAGGACGACCCGAAGACGGTCGCCTCGGTGCGTCTCTACCTCGAAAATGCCGGCTACGCGGTCGCGGTCGCCGCGAATGGCCGCGCGGCGCTCGAGCAGGCGCGCACGAATCCGACGCCCCACCTGATCGTGCTCGACCGGATGCTGCCCGGCGTGGACGGGCTGGCGGTGTGTCGTTCGCTCCGCGAGGAATCCGAGGTGCCGATCATCCTGCTCACTGCGCGCACCACCGAGGAGGATCGGCTGGAGGGCCTCGACGCCGGCGCGGACGACTACGTGTGCAAGCCATTCAGTCCGCGCGAGCTGGTGGCGCGGGTTCGGGCGGTGCTACGCCGGTTCCCGGCCGGGGCTCGCGATCGCCAGCCGATCGCGCTCGGCGAGTTGCGCGTCGATCCGGCCCGGCGCGAAGTGCGGATCGGTGCGCGCCGCGTGACGCTCACGCCTCGCGAGTTCGCGTTGCTCGAGGCGCTGGCGCGATCTCCGGGCCGCGCGTTCACGCGTGAGGAGCTGGTCGAGCGGGCGTTCGGCCCGGGCTACGAAGCGCTCGATCGCACCGTGGACGCCCACGTCGTGAACCTGCGCCGCAAGCTGGAGCGCGACCCCGCCGAGCCGGAGTGGATCCTCACGGTGTTCGGCGTCGGCTACCGGCTCGCGGATCCGAAGCATGCTTCGTAGCCTGCGGGCGCGGCTGCTGCTGCTGGCGGTGGCGGTGACCGGTGTCGCGCTGGTGACGGCGGCGCTGGTGTCGCGACTCGCGGTGCGCACCGAATTCCAGCGCCTCGAGAGCCGGGTGCGCGGCAAGAGCCTGAGCGACGCGGCCGAACTGCTCTCGGCGCGCCTGGCGGCGACGGACGCGCCCGCGCTGCGCGATTCGGTGGCGATGGATTCGGCTCTGTCGCGGATCGCCCGTCCCCTCGACCAGAATCTGCTGCTGGTGGACTCCACCGGCCGCGTCCTGGCGGCGAGCACGCCGGAGCTGCGCGCGGCGCGGGTGCGCTTTCGTGCCGATGGGGTGATCGAGGTGGATCGCGCCGAGGTCCGCGAGGGTGTTCCGACGCTGCGTCACGTCATGATCGCCGCCGCGCGTCCCGCAATCGTGCGCGCGGCCGACGGGTCGGCTCTCGGAACGCTGCTTCCCTTCCCGCGCGATCCCGGGCCGGGACTGGAACGCGAAACCGGGTTCCTGCCCGCGGTCAATCGCTGGCTCCTGTACGCGGTCCTCGGCGCCGGCCTGCTGGCGCTCTTGCTCTCGCTCGCACTCTCGCGCCGCATTCTCGGACCGGTGGAGGAGCTGACGCGCGCGGCGCGGCGCATGGAGTCCGGCGACCTCGGGCAGCGCATCGCGATTCGTTCGCGCGACGAGATCGGCGAGCTCGCGCACGCGTTCAACGCGATGGCGGCCTCGCTCGAGCGCACCGAGTCGCTCCGGCGGGCGCTGGTAACCGACGTGGCGCACGAGCTGCGAACGCCGCTCACCAATCTCCGCTGCCAGATCGAGGCTCTCGAGGACGGGCTGACCCCGGTGACCCCGGAAGGGCTGCGCTCGCTGCTGGAGGAGATCGCCTTTCTCACGCGGCTCGTCAACGACCTCCAGGACCTGGCGCTGGCCGAGGCCGGGCAGCTGCCGCTCCATCGCGCGCCCGTGGATCTGGGACGCGCGGTCGCGGAGGCCCTGGGGGCGATTGCCGCGCGCGCTGCCGGGAGGCGGATCACGCTCGTGCCGCGCGTCGCCTCCGGTCTGCCCGGCGCGCTGGTGGATCCGCTTCGACTCGGGCAGATCCTGCGCAATCTGCTCGAGAACGCCCTCACCCACAGCCCGGATGGCGGCGAGATCGCGGTCGACGCGACGCGCGCCGGCGACCACCTCGAGGTATCGGTTTCCGACGCCGGGACGGGAATCGCCCCGGAACATCTCCCCCACGTCTTCGATCGCTTCTATCGCGCCGATCCCTCGCGCGCTCGCTCGAGCGGCGGCGCCGGCCTCGGCCTCGCGATCGTGCGCCAGCTGGCCCTGGCGCACGGCGGGAGCATTCGCGCAGAGAGTCCGCCGGGAAGCGGGGCGCGATTCACCCTTTCGCTCCCCATCGCCTCGCCTTCATGAAGTCTTCACAGGAGCCGGCTAGCGTGGTTCGCGTTCGCATCGCAGCTCGACCTTGCCGCGCCCTGTGGAGGATTTCGTGATGTTCGCCGTTCCGATCTCGCTGGTTTCGATGCTCGCAACCGCTGCGCCCGCGCCTGCTTCGCGCGCGATGTCCGACGCACAGGTGACCGCCGCGCTCCAGGCCCACGTGGACTCGCTCGCGGGCGCCGACGCGTTCTCGGGGGCGATCCTGTTCGCGCGCGGTGACCAGGTCTTGTTGCGCAAGGCCTACGGTTTCGCCTCCCAGGCCGAGAAGCGGCCCAATCGCCCGGACACGAAGTTCAACATCGGCTCGATCAACAAACAGTTCACGCACGTCGCGATTGCGCAGCTGGCGGCCGCCGGCAAGCTCGGGCTCGGCGACACCATCTCGCGCTACCTGCCCGACTACCCGATCGACAAAGGCGGCAAGATCACCATTCAGGAGCTGCTCGACCATCGGGCCGGCACCGGGCGCATGTTCGGCGACCGCATGGTCGAAGCGCGCGATCGGTTGCGGACCATTCGCGACTACATGGACGTGGTTCGCGACGAGCCGCTGCTGTTCGAGCCCGGGACCCGGCAGGAGTATTCGAACACCGGCTACGTGCTGCTCGGTGCGATCATCGAGAGGGTCTCGGGCCAGAGCTATTACGATTTCGTGCGCGAGCACGTCTATCGGCCCGCCGGGATGAAGTCGACCGACTCCTACGCGCGAGACGAGAGCGTCCCGAATCTCGCGATTGGCTACACCCGCCCGCCCGACGCCGCCTCGGACGCGCCGCGCCAGTCGAACCAGGACTTTCTGCCGATGCGTGGCAGCTCGGCGGGCGGCGGCTATTCGACCGTGGACGATCTGGAGCGATTCGCCGACGCGTTGCGCGCGGGCAGACTGGGGCTTCCGCCGGTGCAGGGCATGGGATTCGCGGGCGGCACGATGGGCGTGAACGCCATGGTCGAGATCGCCGGCCCCTACACCGTCATCGCGCTCGCGAACTACGATCCGCCCGCGGCCGAGCAGGTCACGATGTGGACGCGCGACCTGCTGGTGCACGCCGGCGCGATCCCGCCGATCAAGGGCGGGCAGGAGGTCGGCGGACCACCGCTGCACCAGACCTTCATCCGCGGGGGCCCCGGCGGCCCGGGTGAAATGCAACGACCCCATGGCCCGCAGCGCACCGCGCTGCCGGCAACGCCAGTGGTGGTGCCGATGGCGCAAGCCGGTCACCTGCCGCTGGTGCAGGTGACGCTCAACGGCAGGGGCCCGTTCCGCTTCGCGATCGACACCGGCGCCGCCGGTTCGCTGCGCGTGGATTCCACGCTCATGGCGCGGCTGGGCCTCGAGCCGATCGGCGAGGTGCAGGCCGGCGATCCCAGCGGCCGCAATCGTCGCAGCATGCCGCTCGTGCAGGTGGACTCGCTCTCGATCGGCGGAGCGCGGTTCGGCGGACTGGTGGCGGCGGTTCGCTCGTACAACGAGCCGATGGCCGGACGCGACTCCATCGACGGCATCATCGGGTTCGGGCTGTTCGAGCACTGCCTGTTCACGCTCGACTACCCGGCCCACCTGCTCCGAATCGAGCGCGGCACGCTTCCCGAAGCCAATGGCCGCGACATCCTGGAGTTCGACGCCAGTCGCGGAATTCCCAACGTCGCCCTCGACGTGGACGGCCACACCTTGCCTGCGGATGTCGACGCCGGATCGATGGGCGGCTTCATGCTGCCCGACTCGCTGATGTCTCAGCTTCATCTCGCCTCCGAGCCCCGAGTGGTGGGACGCGCCCGCACGGTTTCGAACACGTTCGAGATCAGGGCCGCCGATCTCAGCGGGACGATCGCGCTCGGCGGGCTGCGCTTCGAACATCCGACCGTCACCTTTCAACCGGTGATGGGCGGCGCCAACGTCGGCTCGCGAGTGCTCTCGGAGCTTCGGATCACGTTCGATCAGCAGTCGCGGCGCGTGAAGCTGGAACGGGCGGCGGCCGGAGCGGCGAATCCGAGGTGACCCGCATGGGGCCGGGCGCCGTCGAACCCTGACGGCTCGCGTCCGACGGCGCCCCGCGATCGCTTCGCTTCACTTCCGCCTCAGAAGCGGATGCCTCCCTGCAGCACCACCTGTCCCTGATCCGCCAGCACGCCCTTCAGTTGAGCGTACGGTCGCACCGAGCCGGACGTGCCGCCGACGCCGGTCAGCACATTCAGTCCGAGATCGGTTCGCGAGCTGCCTTCGTCGGGGTCCTGGACCACCACCGCGGGTCCGGCTCCCATCCACACCGACACGCGCGACCTCTGCGGCAGGTCGTAGTGGAAGTCGCCGTTCATGGTCACGATGTTCTCGTGATCGCCCACCCCGAATTCCAGGTTCGGATTGAAATACCAGCGCGTCTCCGAGCCCATCGGCGTGAGCACGCCCGCGCCGAAGCCGACCGCGTTTTCGTCCATGAAGACTCCGGCCCGCAGGTCGGTGGTCGTCTCCGCGCGGGCGACCCCCGCCGCCAGCGACGCCGCCGCGCACAGGATCGCGACCGACGCGATGGCTGCGGCCCTGCCCTTCATCAGGAGATGTTTCATGTTCTCCTCCGTTCGGCCTGGTGGAGTGCCGGGGCATCGCTCGAGAAGCCCCGCGAATCGAGGATCGAGCACCGCTCGTGCCACGCATCCGGAAAACCCGCCAAGTCGTGAGGAGCGAAGGGGCGTGCCCCGGCGAGTTCGAGTTCATTCGAACGGCAGCGCGTGTAAGGAGGTACGATCGAGAGCAGGGATTACAAACGTGGGGCTGGTCAACCTCGTGACACTTCTTCGAAGTCGGGAGCGCAGCCTGAGCGAGCACTTCGCAGAGGAGGAATCTTCATGAATCGCGATCGTCTCGAGGAGTCGCCGGCCGAGCTCGCCCTCGACGAGAGCCTCGAGGAGACATTCCCCGCCAGCGATCCGCCGGCGCACTCCACCCCTCGGGAATCACGCGAGCCGATCCACTCGGGAGATCGGTCGTGATCCGCAGGCTCGAGGACGGGCGCTTCCGGCTCTATTCGAGCAAGCCCGACCCGAAGACCGGACGGCGCCGCAATCTGGGCACGTTCGACACGCGCGAGGGGGCCGAGCGCCACGAGCGTCAGATCCAGTTTTTCAAACGCCGCCGGCGCTCGCCGACTCGGACCTTGAACCGAGCGTGAACCGGGCCTAGCATTTCGAGCTCGAGCCCCCGCCGCCCGCGTGCTCGAGCCTCGAGGCTGCGGGCCTCGCGCCCGGGACGTGCCTCGCGTGGACGCCACGGCTTATCCGTATCGCGACATCGACTTCGTCCTGTTCCGGATGAATCAGAACATCAAGCCGGCCTAGCGCAGGGCCGAATACGCCGCCGGTCGCGGGATCTGACCGGCGGCGTTGCTTTTTCGGCGGAAAGCGGGAGCGAGTCGGGCGCAGCGCTCAGAAGCGGAATACCGGCACCAGCGCGACGTACCAGCCGCCGTGGCCATCGGTGCCGAGGTCGGTGGCGAACTCGATCTCGCGACGCAGTGAGTACTGGGCGCCGACGCCGTAGGTGTAGCGGTAGGCCGGGCCCTGATCCACTTCGAACGCCAGCGAGCCGCCATCGGGGTCGGCGACCGTGCCGGTGGCGGTCGCGAACGTGTTCCAGTCGGTGACCACGGCCCAGGCGCGCAGTGGCCGCGATCCGGCCCGGCCGTTCCAGCCGCCGCGAATCGACGTCACCACCGCCTTGAATCGACTGTCGAAGCCCAGGTCGGCCTGATCGAAATTGGCGTCGTAGATCATGAAATAGGGTCCATAGCCGCCGGCCAGCGTGATCCCCACTCCGCCCACCGATCCGGTCATGCGGGTGGGCACCTCCATCTGTTTCTGGCGGGGCGAGCCGCCGGGAAGAAGCGGCGGCAGCGACACGTTGATGGTGGTATTCGAGCTGTTCCAGATGTAGCCGGCGATCAGATACACGTTGACGAACGGAAGGATCCAGGCATCGAGCTTCAGGTTCACGTTGTCGACGTCGGCGCGCGCGGCGAGCTGCGCGAAGCTGCTGACCGATGTCGGTGGATTGCCGTTCCGGCCCACCCGCACGTCGGTGATGCGAATGTCACGGCTCAAATGGTAGTAGACGGCGCCGGCGCCGAATGGCAGCGGCAGCTCGATCCCGCGCTTGGTGGCCTCCTCGCCCAGGATCGGCAGGAACGACGACCAGCGCCTGGGCTGCGCCGCGACGAACGTGGTGTCGCCGCCGGGTGCGGGCGACGACTGCGCCGCCGCGCCCTGGCCGAGCGGGACGATGGCCGCCAGCGCCACCGCCGCGCTCGCGAGCCGCGACCGGTGCCTTCCCATGCTCAGCTCGTGCCGAATCTCAGCTTCGCGCGCTCGCGGGCCCGTTGCGCCTCGACCTCGCGATCGCGCGGCGGCGCGTGGGTCACCAGCGCATCGAGCAGCTCGCGCGAGGCGCGCGTGACCTCGTCTACGGCCCGCTGAAATGCGTCTTCGTTGGCGCGGGAGGGTCTGGTGCTGCCGCTGATCTTCCGCACGTACTGGAGCGCTGCCGCGCGCACCTCGTCATCGGTCGCGGGCGGATCGAAATTGTGCAGTGTCCGAATGTTGCGGCACATGCGCAGACACTACATCGAAGCGCGGGTGCCGAGAAGCGACTCCGCTCGCCGCCGAAGGGGCGGGTCCGGCATTTCTCGATTCATCGCGAGACCCGGTATCTTGTGCTCGGAGGTTGAATGCTCGCGAATCGCGTGCGGCACCTGCTGTCCATCGCGTTCGGCACGATTGGCATCCTCTCCATTCTGCTCGCCGCCCTGCTCGGCTACGCCACGCGGTCACTGTTCGACGAGCGGGGATTCTCGGAGCGGATCGCGGCGAGCCTCGAAAACCCCGAGGTCGCCACCTTCGTCGCCGAGCGCCTCGCGGATGCGGTCATCAAGGCGGAGCCCAACCTCATTGGCATCCGCCCGATCCTGGTGGGCATCGGCCGCGGCGTCGTGTCCTCGCCCCCGTTCCGCGCCGCGGCGCGGCGCAGCGCGCGCGCCCTCCACCATGCGCTCTTCACCGGCACCAGCACCAGGATCGTGCTCACCGTTCAGGACCTGGGCGCCCTGCTCCAGAGCGCGCTGTCCTCGCGGCCCGAGCTGGCAAGAAAGCTGCCGCCCGAGGTCTCGGCCGCGATCGGCCGGCTGGACCAGATGCCGGGCGGCGCGGTGAGCGCGAGGCTCGTCCGGGTCGGACACCGGGCCCGCAACGGTTCGGTCGCGCTGCTGGTGCTGGGAGTCCTGCTGTGTGCGGCGAGCGTGCGGCTGGCCAGCGATCGGCGCCGGGCCATCATCCGCCACGGCGTCGCGCTGGTGACGCTCGCGCTGCTGCTCGCGATCCTCGGCCAGTTCGGCGGCCGCCTGCTCTCGGTCTTCGCGCGTCCTCCGGCGCTGATGCCGGCGATGGCCGGCCTGCTCGGCGCATTCCTCGCGGGACTCACCTACTGGGCGGCGGCGCTGGGCTTCGCCGGGCTGGTGCTGGCCGCGGCCGCCGCCTCGCTCCTCGAGCGCGTCCCGCTTCAGGATTGGTTCGACCATCTTCGCTCCTGGCTGACTGCCCCGCAGGCGTTGATGCGCACGCGCTTCGCGCGCGGGCTGCTCGGCGCCGCCGCCGGCGCGGCGCTGATCTTCTGGCCGATGCCGTCGCTGATGGTGACGGCCTGGCTCGCCGGCGTGGTCGTGGCGTTCGCGGGCCTGCGCGAAGCGTTCGTCGCCGCGTTTCACCTGATGCCCGAGATCCAGGCGAAGACAAGAGAGGCCCGGACCGCGCCACGCGTGTCCCGCGGGCAGGCGGTCCTGGTGGGCGCGATCGCGGCCCTGTTGCTCGCGGGGGCGGGCGTGTGGCTGTTCCGCTCGACCGCCGTCCCTCCGCCCTCCACCGAGGCCGCCCTGCTGGCCTGCAACGGCCTGCCCGAGCTCTGCGACCGAAGGCTCGATCAGGTGGTGTTCCCGGGAACGCACAATTCGATGGGCGGCGCCGGTCTCCCGGGCTGGATGTTCACCAATCAGAACGGCGACATCCCCAGACAGCTCGAGGATGGCATCCGCGCCTTCCTGATCGATCTGCACTACGGCAATCCCGTCGGTGGCACGGTGAAGACCGACCTCAGCGGGGAATCGAACGCGATGGACAAGTACGAGAGCGCGGTGGGCAAGGAAGGCATGGAGGCGGCGCTGCGCATACGCGATCGATTGGCGGGCGGCAAGGAGGGGCCGCGCGACATCTATCTGTGCCATGGCTTCTGTGAACTGGGCTCGACGCGGTTCGTTCCCGTGCTTCGCGAAGTGCGCAGCTTCCTGGTCGCCAACCCCGGCGAGGTGTTGATCTTCGACATCCAGGACGAGAGCGTCACGCCTGCCGACGTCGCGCGGTGCTTCGTCGAGAGCGGATTGGTCGATTTCGTTTATCGCGGCCCGGTGGGTGGAACGTGGCCCACGCTGCGTCAAATGGTCGAGTCCGACCAGCGCGTGGTGGTGATGGCCGAGAACCACTCGGAGGGCGTGTCCTGGTATCACCCCACCTTCACGACCATGCAGGAAACTCCCTACGGATTCCGCGACACCACCGAGTTCTCGAACCGCCCCAATCGCGGCGGGACCTCGGGCTCGCTGATGCTCATGAACCACTGGGTCGAGACCGTGCCGAGTCCCAAGCCCACCAACGCCGAGGTCGTCAACTCGCGAGAGTTCCTGATGCGGCGGCTCGACGCCTATGCGCGCGAGCGCGGGCGCATGCCCAACGTGATCGCGGTGGACTTCTATGGCATCGGCGACCTGCTCGGCGTGTGCCGCGAACTGAACGAGCGGCCGCGCTGAGCCTCAGCGCCGATACGACCAGCCGATCGTGAGCGTGGTGATGTAGTCGTTCTTCGATGCCCCGGCGTCGGGCGGCCGGCTGTCGAACGTGTCGCTGAAACGGACTCCGGTGTTGAAGTCCTTGAACACCTCATAAGTCAGGCGAAAGTCCAGCTGCCCGCGCACGCGGCCTGCATCCGAGATGCTCGGATACACCGCCGCGCCGGTATTGAAGTCCAGCTTCGGACTGTCGAATCGGAACATGTCCCAGTTCATGGCCAGCAGCCCTTCGAAAGAGGCATCGGAGGAGCGCCCCGTGTCGGTGGTGAACTGCTCCTGGGTGCCGACCAGCCCCGCTCCCAGCGAGAAATCCATGCGATTGCTCTGCGCGACCATGCGACTGATGCCGCCACCGGCGGTGACGCGATGGTCGAGATCCAGCTCGTCGTTCTGCTCGAGCTGTGCGAGCCCCACCACCGACCAGCGATGCGGCAGATACCAGCTCACCGATTGCCGGACCGAGTTGCGTGTGGTGGTCGGCACCGACTCCTGTCCCTGCGCGTAGGAGTCGAACTTGGTCTGGCTGCCGACGGATTCCCCGCGGTAATCGGCGGCGCCGCTCAGACTGAAGGTAGTCGCCTGGTTGGCCTTGGCGAGCGTGAAGCCGAGATCGAAGTAGGCGATCAGCCGCTGGAGGAATGCGGCATTGAGCGGCGTGATTTCGACGATCCGAGGGAGCGCCAGCGTGTCGGTGCGCGCACCTTGCACGACCACGCGCCCATCGCGATCGGGCACCCCGAGACTCCCCAGGTAGCGCTCGCCCGAATCCAGTTCGAGATGGAACGAGTGCGGGCTGGTCAGGCGCGCCAGCTTCTCCCATTCGATGGAAAGGCGGCCGGCGTCATCGGTGCTGTAGTCGAGCTTCCCGCGCGCGAGGCCCTTCACTTCGCCGGTGATGTGGTCGCCGTTCTGGAGAATCGCGGCGTCGGTCTTGGCGCCCACGGCGGTGGCGGGCGGAAGCAGCGCCGCGAGAGCGAATGCGCAGAGGCACGCCCGATTCATGCCGCCAAGGTAGGGCTCGCCGGTCGGAGTGTCGAGCGGACGGCGCGCCTACCTCGCGCTGTCGCGCGATGCCTCGCGCTCGATGGCGCGCAGCCGCACCCGCATGGTCTCGGCAACCGCCGAGACCGGCCGTCCCGCCCAGTCCGGAACCGGGAACACCTGCTCCCACCTCCGGCCGGGCCGGTAGAGCGCGATGCAATCCCAGGCGATGACACTGTTGCTGTCGATGTCGGCCACGCTCTTTAGCGTGTCGAACGGCAGCTCGTAGTCCATGGTGCGCGAGAGCGCGCGCTGGTCGTCCCAGAACTGCACCGCGCGCCGGTCGGGAATGCGGAATTGGGAAGCCGAGGGCGGCAGCGTGAGGTCCTTGTCGCTGGGCGTCACGTGTTCCCACATCACGATCACGCGAAGATCGCTGCTGTCCTGATCGAGTGCTTTCTGGAATGCGGAGGCCCCCCGCAGGCAGAACGGTCAGGTGGGCGACAGCAGCACGAGAACGCGGATGTGGTCGGCCTCGCGGTTGAACAGCTCCTTCACCGGCGTGAGGTCGCGCCCCTCGATCGCCTGGATCGGCGGCTGCGACGGCGGCGTCATGTGCGTCTCGAGCGGATCGAGCGCGAGTGCCGTGGTCGCTGTCAGCACGCCAAGCACGAGGATTGCTGCGGCAACGCGCGGCCTGTATCTGGGCCAACCGTTCTCCGGATGCGGCCCGGTCGCGGGGCAGGACGAGACCATGTCGGAGCGAAGCTAAGCGGAGCAGCGGCCGCGGGCAAGTGAACCGGCGCGGGGGTCAGCGCAGATGCACCAGCCTGGCTTCGAGTTGAACCCCCGCGCCGTTCACCCGCACGAAGTAGACGCCGGATCGGGCCGGTCGGCCGGCATCGTCGCGGCCATCCCATGAGAGCGATTGCTCACCGCCCGGGAGCTCGCCGTCGTACACCTCGCGCACCCGCCTACCCGCGAGGTCGTAGATGCCGGCCTTCGCCGGCCCGCGTTCGGGTATCGCGAATCGGAACGAGACCAGACCCCGCGACGGATTCGCGGAGAGTCGAAGCGCGCCTGGGCGTCGCTCGATCGGCTCCTCTCCCACCCCCGCGAAGCCTCCCGACAGCCCCGCCAGGCACTCATGCGGCCAGCCGCCGGCCCCGAACCAGATCCCACCGGCGTAGAGCCGCCCCGCGCCGGCGGCGAGGCAGCGGACCTGTCCCTCGATTGGGGAGCCCCATGGAAGATTGGCCATGGTGGGAGTATCCACGGCGACAAGCGGTCCGCCGAATCCGGGACTGAAAGTGGAGAAGTCACCGCCGATGAAGAGCGTGTTCCCGAGCGGCAGGAATGCTCGCACCGGAAGATACGGGGAGGCAGTCCACGGAGTCGGGGATCCGAGGGTGTAGTCCACCTCGGCGATCCCATGGCGGGTCGATCCAAACACCGCGTCGAAGCTCCCACCGATCAGCAGGGTCGAGGTGAGCGGTGCGATGCAATACACCGCGGGCGGTCCCTGCGGTCCGCCGGTGACACTGGGTTGCCAGGCCATCACGTTGTTGTAGTAGACGGCGAACGCGGCGGCCCCGTGCCGCGCCATTCCTCCAAAGGTCTGAAACATTCCGCCCACGTAGACAATCGAATCGTGGATCGCGAGCGCGTAGACCGGTCCATCCGAGCTGGGGATCGCGGGCCAGGGGTCTCCGGTGATCGCGTCGAGCTGAGCGAGCCGGCCGCGAGGCTGTCCCGCCACGCTGAAAAAGGCTCCACCCGCGTAGATCGAGCCGCCGAGCGGGAGCAGCGCGTTGATGCCGCCATTCGCACGGGGATCCCACGGAGTGAGCGCGCCGTTCGCGTCGAAGGCCGCGCCGTTGCCGCGCGTTTGCCCGCCGACGCTGCTGAAAGCGCCCGCCGCGAACAGCATGCCGTTGCTGACCGCAAGCGCGTTGACGACTCCGTCCACATCCGGATCCCACGACGTCGGCAGGCCGGTCGAGGCGTCGAGCGCGGCGAGATGATTGCGCGTGACGCCGCCGAGGCTCCCGAACGAGCCGCCGAGATCGACGTTGCCACCCGAGGCATCGAGGCAGGTCACGAACCCGTTGGGGCTTGGGTTCCAGCTCGTCACCGCGCCGGTGCTCGCGTCGACCGACGCGGCAAACTGCCGCGAGACGCCCCCCATGTTCGTGAACTCGCCGCCCGCGTAGAGCGTCGAGCCGTCGAGCCAGATGGCGTCCACCTCCTGATCGGGCGACGGAGCGAATCCCGTCACGACCGCTCCGGAGGCGTCGAGCTCCGCCAGATACGGCACCGAGTGCCCGGCGATCTGGTCGAAGGTGCCGCCGATGTAGACCGCCACCACCCGGTTGCGGGAATAGCCCAGGGCCATGGTCTTCACGATGTGACCGGCGTTCGGGCTCCAGTCGAGCGGGGTGCCCGCGCCGTCCACGGCGCCGATCGAGTAGCGCGGCTGGCCCTGAAGGCTGATGAACTGGCCGCCGAGCCAGACCGTGATCGCGTGAGTGATCGGCAAGACCGAAAGGGCCATCGTCCAGACATCGGAACTGGCCTCGGGGTCCCAGGCGGTGAGTGCGCCGGACGCGTCCACCGCGGCCAGGTTGCCGCGGGCCGCGCTGTTCGCCTGGCTAAAGTGTCCGCCGATGTAGATCACTCCGTTGTAGGCGGTCAGAGTGCGAACCGTTCCGTTGGTGCTGGGAGTCCAGCTGGTGAGGTAGCCGGTGGTGAGATCGAATGCGGCGAGATTGGTGCGGATCGCGCCGTCCACGTGACTGAACGCCCCGCCGAGATAGAGCACGCCGGGGTTGAGCGGATCGATCGCCATCGCGTACACCGTGCCATCGATCGAGTACGAGTTCAGGTACACCCCGTGTCCACTGGAGTCGAAGTGGACGATCGGCCAGCCCGAGAAGCCCTGAACGTCAAAGCTGCCGGCGACGAAGTGACCGCCGCTGCCATCGGGAATCGAGCAGGTGATCGTGCCGGCGACGCCGTACGCCGGCGGCAGCACCGCGCCCGTAGTGCCGTCGACCCTGACGAATCCGCCAATCGGCGGACCGAGTCGCGTGAACGCGCCGCCGATATAGACCGTGTTGCCCGAGACCGCGATCGCGTTCACGATGCCATTGGTCACCCACAGGTTGCTCTGGACGTTCTGCGCGCGGGCGGGTGCGGCGACGATCGCCAGTGCGGCAAGCGATGCGGCAAGCGTCGTGGTTCCCATGACGCGACTCCCCGGGACGAGTGTGACGACGGGCGCCGGAAGGAACGGCGCCGCTCCTCGGGGAATACGTTCGGGATGGAAGAAGCGAACGCGGCGGGGGGCCGCGCTACTGCAGTCGCACCACGCGCTGAACGAAGGTGTGGCCGGGGGCCTTCAGGCGGAGAAAATAGAGCCCCGAGGGCAGTCGGGTTCCCGCCCAGGCGACCTCGTGGACGCCGGCGCCGGCGGAGCCGTCCGCCAGCACCTCGATGACGCGGCCCTGCACGTCGAGCACCGTGAGACGAATGCTGGCCTCGCGCGGCAGCTCGAAGCGGATGTGCGCCGCGCCACGGACCGGCTGAGGCGAGACCCGGTCGAGCGCGAACTCGCGCACCACCTGCTGGCCCACCGCGGTGTTGCCCGAAGCAATGGCGAACGCCGAATCGCTGATCGCGGTGCCGACAAGTCCGGTCGAGTCACGCGCGATCACCTCGAGTACCGCGTCGAGGCTCGGCGGGCCGGTGACCGTCCAATCGAAGCTTCCCGAGTTGGCGAGTCCGGTCGCGACCGAATCGAAAGGTCCGCCGCTGCCGGCGCGCGAGAGCAGGAGGTCGATACGCGTCACGGCGAGATTGTCGGTGGCCGACCACTTGAGCGTGGCGTTGCCGCCGACCGTCACGTCGTCGCTCGGAAGTGGCGCCAGCACCTGCGCCACCGGGGGCGTGGTGTCGGCAAAGGTCGCGGTCAGCGTCAGGTTCTCGAGCACCGGCACGGTCAGCGGATTCAACGCCGAAAGCGAATCCCCGCTCCAGCCGAGGAACGCGCAGCCGGACAGCGGCGTCGCCGTGAGCTGGACGTTCGAGTTGTAGGCGTAGTGCAGTTGATCAGGGTTGCGCGCCGCCGAGCCCGGCCCCACCACACTCAGTGTCACCGTGAAGCTGTCGGGCGCGAAGCTCGCCGCGATCGTGTGGTCGGCATTCACGTTGTTGAACGTGTAGCCGGTCACCGCGCCGACGCTCGAGCCATCCACCAGCACGTCGGCGACGTGGAAGTTGGGCGACGGCGAGATGGTGAAGCTCTGGTCGGCGCCCTGCGACACCGAAACGGCGCCCGAGGGCACGATCGAGCCGTTGGCGCCGGCACTGGCGGTGATCGTGAACGAGCTGGTCCCGACGCTCGCCCACCACGTGCTCCAACGGCTGCCGTTGCTACCGGTCGTCCCGTCGTCGGTGTTCGGGCGATTCTTGGCGTATTCGGCGACGGTCCACAGCGTGGCGTCATCGGCGGGGTCCACCTGCGAGGAAGTGAAATCTCCCCAGCGATTGCGGCCGGTGCCGAAATCCTTGTGGTAGTAGTCTTCACCCGCCCTGGAGATCACCGGGTCGCGGATCGTGCCGGCACCGTCGCTCGCGAAGTGCATCGCATAACCCGCCGACGGATGCTGCGCCGACGAACACTGGCTGAAGCCGACCAGGAAGTTTTCCTGCGCGTTCACCGCGATCTGTGGATAGGCGTACCACTTGCCGCCGTTGCTCACGGTGGCGGTCGGATCCTCGACCCGGCCGCCGTCCACGTACGCCCCCGAGGGGGTCGTAATCTGCGTCCACTGGGCGGCGCTGTGCGTCATCCCGACCGCCGGGAGGCCGATGGTCTGCACGTACCAGATCGAGCCGTTGCGGAACACCGGCGCGGTGCGGAGCTGGGAGTCGATCAGCTCGATCCGGCACGGCGTGCTGCCACAGGCGCTCGAGCCGGCGTTGGGAGCGCTCTGTGGCAACGACTGCCCCGACCCCGAGGCCCAGCCGCCGCCGGTGCGCGTTTGAGTGGTGCCCACCGTGTAGGTGGGCGCTCCGGGGCCGGTGCCGGTGATGCGATCGACCCGGTAGGTGGCGCTGCTCGCGGAGAGATGCTGCATCACGTATTCGGTGTCGCTGGTCGCCGAATAGGTCTGCACCGGCGCGTAGCAGAAGTTGCTGGTTCCGGTGCGATCGACGCGGAAAGCATCCCAGGTTCCGGAGCGGAGCGACGGGTAGTGGATCATCAGGATGCTCACGCCGTTGGCGTTCCCGGTGTTTCGATACATGTTGATCGAAACCGTGATCCAGTTCTTGTTGAATCCGAGCGTCGGAAAGTCGGCGAGTGCGATCGAGGTGCTCTCGTAGAGGATCGTGCGCCACAGGTGCCAGACGCCCGTGGGGTCGCTGGTGTCGGAGAGCCCGATGACCAGCGAGTTGCCGGTGGCGTTGCTGAGATCGCCCTGCATGATGGTGATCCAGCGATTGTTGTAAGGATCGTAGACCGTGCGCGGATCGGTGTAATCGTTGGGCGCCCCACCGGCCGGCGCCCAGAAGGTGTTGACGCCGACGGTGAGGATGGGTGAGCCGTCCGCCTTGTTGAGCACGCGCACGTTGTTGTTGAGGTTCTGAAAGATGGTGCTGAGCCCGACCGCGCCGTTCACGTCGGGCGGAATGATGATGTAGCTCGAGTCCACCATCGGGATGTCGTCGAGGCCCTGGAAGCTGGTGGTGGGCGGCGGCGATGACAGCAGGATGCGCGGGACCGACGAGAACTTCGGTGCCGGCGCGATCGGGCCAGTCTCCTCTTCTTGCTCTTCCTCGTTCAGCTCGGGGTGAACCAGTGGCCGAACCGGCGGGCGTGACAGGATCGATATCCGCGCCTGAGCCTTGGCGAGATCGCCGAGGCTCACCACCGCGCGCCCCGAGACGGGAAGCGGCGACGCGAGGACGTTGGTTCCCGCCACGGGCCCGGGCTCGGCGCGGCGATCGGGATCCGCCGACAGTCCGGCGGGCACAGCGAGCAGAGCCAGGGTGATCGCCGGAAGAACGAGGCGAAGCGGGCTGCGGGGGGTCGGTGCCATGAGGGACAAAATTGTGAGGACCGCGTGGCGACGCTGTCAAGCGCGGAAGGGCGAGATTCAGTGGAGGTGAATGAGTTTGGCCTCGAGATCGAGATTCGCCCCACGAATGCGCACGAAATAGACCCCCGATCGCGCAAAACGCCCGGTATCGTCGCGGCCGTCCCACATTATATGTAGCTCGCCGGCCGGCAAGTCGCCGGCGTGGAGGCTTCGCACCACTCGGCCGGCCGCGTCGAACACGGTGACCTCGGTCGCGGTGCGCCCGGGCAACGCGAAACTGAACGTCACACTTCCGCGCGAAGGATTCGACGAGAGATGAATCGCGCAGTGAAGTGGCGCGACGGGCTCTTCATTCACCGCCGTGACGCCGCCCGAGAACGCTGCGAAGTTCTCGTGCGGCCACCCTCCCGCCGACGGCGATTGCGAGCCGCCGACGTAGAGCGCGCCGGCGCCGGCCGCGAGTGAATGAACCTCGCCCGTCATCCCGGTGTTCCAGGGACGGGCGGCAAGGCTGGTCAGATCGATCGCCGCGAGTGGGCCGGTCGCGCCCGGACCCGAGCTGACGAAGTACCCACCAGCACAGAGTGTGTTGCCGAGGTCCAACAGCGCGAGGACTGGCTGATAGACCGGCGAATACCAGCCGGCCACGAACCCGACGACCGGGTCCACCAGGGCCAGGTTGGTGTGCATCGCGAAGTGGACTTCAAGGAAGTCACCGCCCAAGGCGATCAGGTTGCCGACCTGCGCCAGAGCATCGACCATGGTGACCGGCCCCTGACTCGCGCCCAAAACCTCGGGATCCCAGTTGGTGACCGCAAAGTTCTTGAGGTCGAACGCTCCCGCGCCACTCCTGACGAACCCATTCAGGCGCTGGAACTCGCCGCCGACGTACATGACCGAATCGCGAACCATCAGCGCGTGGACCGGCCGATCGGGCGTGGGAAGCGGCGCGACGCTGTTTCCCGAAGAAGGATCGAGCCGCGCCAGCATGGGGTTTCCCGGTCCGCCGGCGCTCAGAAATCCGCCGCCCACGTAGATCGAGCCGCCGAATCCCGCGAGCGCGTTGATCGGGCCGGTAGCGCGAGGATCCCACGACAGCAGGGTGCCGCCGCTGTTGAATGCCGCACCGTTTCCGCGGTTCTGACCAACGATCGTCGCGAACTGGCCGCCCGCGTAGAGCGTGCCACCGTTGACAGTCAGCGCGTTGATCGGGCCACTCGCATTTGGATCCCACGATGTCGGCATGCCGGTCGTGGCGTCCAGTGCCGCGAGATGATTGCGGGTTACGCCGCCCAGACTTCCGAACGCGCCGCCGACGCGCACCGTCCCGCTCCACGCGTCCAGGCAGGCCACGCCCGCATCCGGGCTTGGATCCCACGAGGACACGGCGCCGGAAGTCGCGTCGAGCCCGGCCAGATACTGCCGGGAGACTCCGCCGATGCGGGTGAACGAGCCTCCGACGTACACCGAGGTCCCGTCGAGGGCGATCGACGACACGGGTTGATCGGGCGACGGATTGAAGGTCGAGGAGGCGACGCCGGTCGAGGGGTCGACCTCGGCGAGATACTGCCGCGACTGCCCCGCGACCAGGTCGAACGTGCCTCCCAGGTAAACCGCGTTGACGAAATTGTGCGAGTAGCCGAGCACGATCGTGCGGACGGCGTGGTCGGCGTTCGGGCTCCAGCTCAGGGGCGTCCCCGTCACGTCCACGCAGCCGATCGAATAGCGCGCCTGCCCCTGCAAGCTCGTGAACAGTCCGCCAATCCAAATCGTCGGCAGGTGAGTGAAGGGATTTGCCGAGAGCGCGAGCGCGTTGACGTCGCCGTTGGAATTGGGATCCCAGCCGGTCACGGCGCCGGTCCCATCCACCGCCGCCAGATCGTTTCGCGTGTAGCCCCCGGCCATCGTGAACGATCCGCCGACGTAGACCACCCCGTTGTAGGCGACCATCGCGTTGACCAGGCCGTTGGTGCCCGGGTTCCAATCGAGCAGCGCGCCGGTCGTGACGTCGATCGCCGCCAGGGAGTTGCGCGTGACTCCGTTGACCGAACTGAAGACGCCGCCAATGTAAAGGACGTTCGGATTGGAATAGTCGATGGCCATGGCATAGACGTAGCCGTTGCCGACGCTGGGACTCCAGGGAAGCAAGTTGCCGTTGGAATCGAAGTGGGCGAGCCCGCTGTGGCTCTGGCCCTGGACGAACTGGAACGAACCGCCGACAAAGCGGCCGCCGCCGGCATCAACGAGTGAGCACATCACCGTGCCCGCGACCCCTCCGCCGGCGCCGGGCGCTACCACCGCGCCGGTCGTCTCGTCGAGCGTCACGAAGCCGCCAGTCGGCGGGCCGAGGCGCGTGAACTCGCCACCCATGTAGACGGTGTTGCCCGCGAGCGCGATCGCGTTCACGGCTCCATTCGCGACCCACAGGTTGCTCTGGGCAACCTGGGCACGGGCGGGCCCCGGGACCAGAATCAGTAGAGCGAGCAGGATGGTAGAGCGTTCGGCGCGCATGGCGTTCTCCGGTGAATCGGCGCGCGCGAGTCGGGGTGAATCGGGCGCCGCTCACCGGGCCATACGTCCGGCGACGCGCAGGCGAACAGGGGCTCTAGCGACCCGGCGGAGCAGGATCCAGGTCCAGCGTCATCTCGATCATGCTGGGGCGAAAGCCCATCGCCGAGAACAGCGCCTGAGCGTGCTCGTTACCGGTCTTGGTGAGCAGCACGATTTGATTCCGGCCGTGGGCCCGCACCCAGTCGATGGCGGCGCGCATCAGGGCGCGCCCCGCTCCCCGTTGCCGCGCCGATTCGTCCACATAGATGTCGTGAATCACGCCGGCCGGTCCGCGCAGATCCATCCAGCTCGTGCCCTCGACGTCGGCGTACACGTAACCGACGACCTGGCCCTCGTTCTCGGCCACCATCACCAGACTTTCGGGGTTCGAGATCTGGGAGACCAGGAATCGCCCGTAGCCCTGCTCGGGGTGCTCGGTCTGGATGAAGCGTTCGGGATCCGCGGCGTGGTGCTGCCGCATCAGCGCCGCGCCGTAACGGCCGAGCGCCTCGAGGTCGGATCGCTTCGCCGGACGAATGGTGACCATGGCCGCGGGAAGATAGCGCGAATCACCCCGGTTCGGGGTAGTCTGCACGCCGTGATCCTCGTCGCCCTGCTTCTGACCGCCGCGACCGCCCACTCCACTCCCGCTGCACCGCCGCCGCCCATTTCCGCAGAGATCGCCCGCTGGGAGCGCGAGGCGGCGCGCGTCACCATCGTTCGCGACGACTGGGGCATCGCGCACATCCACGGCGCGACCGACGCCGACGCGGTGTTCGGCGTCGAGTACGCGCAGGCCGAAGACGACTTTCCACGGATCGAGCGCAACTATCTGATCGCGCTGGGTCGGCTGGCCGAGGCCGAGGGCGATTCGGTGATCTTCCGAGATCTGCGCGCGCGACTGTTCGCCGACCCGGATTCGCTGCGCGCGCAGTACCGGGCGAGTCCGCGCTGGCTGCGCAACCTCATGGACGCGTTCGCCGACGGGCTCAATTTCTATCTCTACCGGCATCCGGACGTGAAGCCGCTCGCGATTTCGCGCTTCGAGCCGTGGATGGCGCTCTCGTTCACGGAAGGGAGCATCGGCGGCGACATCGAACGCATCAGCGTGCCCGGACTCGCCGCGTTTTACGGCGACAGCGCCGTCCAGGCGCCGCGCGACGCGGGCGACGGCGAGGAGCCCGAGCTTCGAGAACCCACCGGCTCGAACGGCATCGCGATCGCGCCCGAACTCACCCGCTATCGCCACGCGCTGCTGTGGATCAATCCCCACACCTCGTTCTACTTCCGCTCGGAGCTCCAGATGTCGAGCGATCAAGGGCTCGACGCCTACGGCGCGGTCACCTGGGGACAGTTCTTCGTCTATCAGGGCTTCAATCGCACCTGCGGCTGGATGCACACCTCGAGTGGCGTGGACAACATCGATGAGTTCCTCGAGAGCGTGCTGCACCGATCCAACGGTTACACCTACCGGCACGGGAGCGACGAGCGGCCGATGCTCACGCGCAAGGTCACGCTCTCCTATCGCACGCCCTCCGGGCTCGCGCAGCGCACCTTCATCGTCTATGCCACGCGGCACGGCCCGATCGTGCGCCGCCAGGGCGATCGCTGGGTGAGCGTGAGCCTGATGTGGAGGCCGGTCGCGGCGCTCACCCAGTCCTTCAGTCGCACCAAGGCCCCCGACTACACGGCGTTTCGCCTGCTGATGGAGTTGCACGCCAATTCCTCCAACAACACGGTGTTCGCGGATTCCCGGGGCAGCATCGCCTACTTCCACTCGAACTACATTCCCCGGCGCGACACCAGCTTCGACTGGACCGCGCCGGTAGACGGCGCCGACTCCGCCACCGACTACCGCGGGCTTCTCTCGGTGGACGAGTCGCCCAACCTCTGGAAGCCGGCGAGCGGCTGGGTGTTCAATTCCAACGACTGGCCGTGGTCGGCGGCGGGGCCTTCGAGCCCACGCCGCGAGAACTATCCGCGGTACGTCGAGACCGGCACGGAAGAGACGCCCCGCGGCCGCCATGCGCTGCGCGCGCTGACCGGCGCCAGCGACTGGACGCTGCAGTCGCTCGCGGCCGCGGCCTTCGACAGCTTCCTCCCCAGCTTCGAGACCATGCTGCCGCCGCTGTTCGCCGCCTACGATCGCCTGCCCGCGGCCGACACGTTGAAGCGTCGCCTGGCGGGCGAGATCGAAGCGCTGCGCGGATGGGACGACCGCTGGGGCGAAGGATCTGTGGCGACCACGCTCGCGATTCACTGGGGCGAGGCGATCGTGCGTCGCGTTGGAGCGCCGGCGCGCGCCGAGCATCTCTCGGCGCAGACCTTTGCCGCGACGCGCGTGTCGGGCGACGATCTGCTGCGCGCCCTGGTCGCCGCGTCGGACACGTTGACGCGATCGTTCGGCACGTGGAAGACGCCGTGGGGCCAGGTCAATCGCTTCCAGCGCCTCGACGGGGCGATCGAGCCCCACTTCGACGACGCGCGCGCCAGCATTCCGGTGCCGTTCACCGCCGGCATCTGGGGCTCGCTCGCCTCTTTCGCGGCGCGTCCCTATCCCGGCACGCGCCGCTGGTACGGCACCAGCGGCAACAGCTTTGTCGCCGCGGTCGAATTCGGCGACAGCGTGAGGGCCATGGCCGTCAGCATTGGCGGCGCGAGCGGCGATCCCGGATCGCATCACTTCAATGACCAGTCGGCGCGGTATGCCAGCGGCCAGCTGCGGCCCGTGTACTTCTATCCCGGGCAGCTCAGGGGCCACACCGAGCGGACCTATCGGCCGGGGAAATGAGGCGGGGACGCATGACTCAGAGGATTCGCCATGGTTGCTTCGGCGTCTTGCTGCTGGCGACGTCGCTGCTCTTCCCCGCGGCAAGCTCGGCGCAGGCGCGCGACACCACCGACGACGACGAGCTGCGCCAGATCGAGATCGACCGCACGCCGTGGGTCGGCGACTTCGATGGAATGTTCGATCGCCGCCACATCCGCATGCTGGTCCCCTACAGCCGCACGCTGTTCTTCGTGGACAAGGGTCGCGAGCGCGGCATCACCGCCGAGATCGCCCGCGGGTTCGAGCGCTACTTGAACCAGAAGTACAAGAAGAAGCTGGCCGGGCGTCCGCTGACCATCAGCCTGATCGCCACGACGCGCGATCGATTGGTCGGCGACCTCGCCCGGGGGCTGGGCGACATCGCCGCCGGCAACCTGACGGTGACGCCCGAACGCCTGAGGGCCGCCGATTTCGTCGTCCCCGCCGAACAGCCGCCGGTGCTCGAAGAGCTGGTCTGCTCCTCCGACGCGCCGCCGGTCGCCAATCTCGACAGCCTGTCGGGGAAGACCGTCGAAGTGCGTCGCTCCTCCAGCTACTACGAGAGCCTGATCGCGCTGAACGCGCGCTTCAAGGCCGACCGGCGAGCGGCGGTGCAGATCCTGCTGCTGCCCGACGCGCTCGAAGACGAGGACGTGCTCGAGATGGTGAACGCCGGCCTGATCGGCCTGACGATCGTGGATTCGTGGAAGGCCCGAATCTGGGCGCAGGCGCTGCCCCGGATCAAGATCCGAAAGGACATCGTCCTCCGCGACGACGGCAAGACCGGCTGGGCGATTCGACGCGACAGCCCAAGATTGAGGAACGAGATCGAAGCCTTCGATCGGGGCCTGCTCCAGCATCAGGACATCATCGAGTCGCGCATCGCGAGCTATGAAAGGAACGTCAGACAGATCTCGAACAGCACCGGTGGCGCGGCGTGGAAGCGCTTCGAGAAGACGCTGGCGCTCTTCAAGAAATATGGAACGAAGTACGACTTCGATCCGCTGATGCTGGTGGCGCAGGGCTACCAGGAGTCGAAGCTCGACCAGACCGCGCGCAGCCACATGGGCGCGATCGGCGTGATGCAGATCATGCCCGCGACCGGGGCCGAATTGCGGGTCGGCGACATCGAGCAGCTCGAACCCAACATCCACGCCGGCGCCAAGTACATGGACCGGCTGATGAGCAAGTACTTCGCGGGCGCCCAGTTCGACGAAGCCAATCGCACGCTGTTCGCGTTCGCGAGCTACAACGCGGGGCCCGGGAACATCTCGCGCATGCGCAGTCTGGCCGAGAAGCGCGGCCTCGACCCGAACGAGTGGTTCAACGACGTCGAGCTGGTAGTGGCCCAGAAGATCGGAATGGAAACCACCACCTACGTTCGCAACATCTACAAGTACTATGTCGCCTACAAGCTGACGCTCGAGGCGCAGCAGACCCGTGCGAAGGCGCGGCAGTCGGTCGAATCGAACCGCAACTGACGCCCGCCGGCCCCTTGGGGGTGCTGGCAGGGCGCCTCAGGCCGAACCTAACCAGGCAGCGCGAGCACCAGCGCGTTGCCAGAGGGGTCGCGGATCATGGGTCCGGATTCCGTCGGCTCGACCGCGCTGGCCTCCTGGATTCGCGCCAGGATGCGGTCACGCTCGGGCGCCCCGGCGAGCACCAGCGTCGCATGGCGGAGCGCGGCGCTTCCCGGCGGCGGCGGCGAGCCGCCCGCACTCTCCCACGTGTTGGCGCCGATGTGGTGATGGTATCCGCCGTCGGCGAGGAACGCGGCCTGCCGGCCGAGCTGCGCCATGAGCGCGAAGCCCAGCACGTCGCGGTAGAACGCGATGGCTTTCGGGACATCGGCAACCTTCAAGTGCACGTGGCCCATGACCGTTTCTGCCGGCAGCCCCACGAAGCGCGAGTTCTCGGGATCGCGAACCTCGCCCATCAGGTCTTCCACCTGGAGCGGCATGCTGGTCAGGCGCGAGCTCACCTTTCCCTCCCACACCGAGCGCGGCCGATCCCAGTAGATCTCGATGCCATGGTCGTCGGGATCGGAGAGATAGACCGCTTCGCTCACGAAGTGATCGGACATCCCGACCAGCCGTACGTGGTCGCGCGCCGCGTGCACCAACCATTGCGCCAGATCCACTCGATTCGGCACCAGCAACGCGAAGTGATAGAGCCCGGTCGCGCCCGGGACCGGCCGAGCGTCGCGCTCTTCGAACAGCACCAGCAGCTCCCGCCCGGCGACGCCGAGCGAGGCGCGCGCGCCACTTCGATCGAGAAGCGAGAGGCCCACCGCGCCGCGGTAATAGTCGAGCGATCGGTCGAGATCGGAAACGGTGAGATGGACCGGACCCATCGAGCGGAGCATGGGGCGAAGATAGCGGGAGCGCGGCTCCCGAGCGAGGGGTTGCGATCGAGCGTGGTGCACCGAGTCGATCGACTCCCCTTCCTCCCTATCCATCCGCCGATGAAGTCCGCGTCGGCTCAGGCCGATAACCTCCGAGTACCTGGACCCTTACTCCGCCGAGAAGGAACATTGGCAATGAGCCCCCTCGACAAGGCCCTCAACAGCCTCCTCGACCTGGGAGACCCCGCGGTGCGCCGCGACCGCGCCGAGCAGCTCGACCAGGCGCTTCGCACGCTCCTCGCTCTCACCGAGGGCGACGCGACGGTGATCATGCTGCCCGGGCGAGCCGAGCGGCTGGTCCTCCATTCCGGCACCGCGGCGCCAAGTATCACGCCGGTGTCTCCCGAAGGCAGCGAAGCCGCCCGGACGCTGGCACAAACTCCTCAGCCGATCGTGATCGAGGAACTGGCCGACCATCCGCGCTACGCGGCCCACGACGGCTGCCCGGGAGTCGAGGCCGGTCCGGTGATGTTCGCCGCGCTGCGTCGCCGAGGAGCCGATCCCGGATATCTCGCCGTGTATCGGCGCCGCGGGCGGCCACGGTTCAGCGTCGCCGACGTGCGCGCGATCGTGCTGCTGACGACGGTGCTGCAGCGCTCGCTCGAGGCGCTCAGGCTCGCGCGCGGTCTCGAGAAGCTGGCGTTCACCGACGATCTCACCGAGGTGTACAACGCGCGCTTCGTGAAGTCGGCGCTCAAGCGCGAAGCGCGTCGCGCCGCCCGTTTCGGCCAGGAGCTGTCCCTGCTGCTCGTCGAGGCGGATCGCGCGCTGGTGGAGAACGCAGGCGACGCGAGTGACGAACTGATCCGAGATCTGGCCGCGCAGCTCGTCCGGCAGGTGCGGTCGTTCGACTTCGTCGCGCGATTCGACGCCGGACAATTCATCGTCGTGCTTCCGCAGACCGGCCGCACCGGGGCCGTCGAGGTGGCGGAGCGGATCCGACAGGCCATCGAGGCCCATGCGTTCCGCAGATCCAGGCCGGGCGGGGTGACGGTGAGCATCGGCATCTCGGTCCTGCCCGAGAACGGCGCCGAGCCCCAGGTCCTGGTGGCGGTTGCGGGACGATCGCTGGCCGCTGCTCAGGGCGAGGGTGGAAATCGAGTCGAATCGAGGCTCGACCGGGCCGCCTGAGCCGCGATCGCGCTAAGTCCGGCTCAGCGGTAGGTGGCTTTCAACTGCCCCCAGCTCGACCGCCGGGCCGGCGTAGGCGCCGTATCGAGCAGCATCGAAGCGGTCGCCGCCGGCTCACCCACCGGAGTGCCGAGGTCGCAGCTCCCGGTGACCTCGGCGTTGGGAATGAACGCCTCCGTGCACCTGACCGGACCCACGTCCGGCGCGTAGTCGACCGAGCCGCGGGTTTCGGAGCGCGAGGTTCCGGCGACGTTGCCCGAAGCATCGGTGCACTGGCTGAGCCCATAGTCGATCAGGTAATCCACGCGGACGCAGCCGCTGAAGGTGCCGGCGGGAACCGTGACCGGTTCGATGGCGGCGATCGTTCCGTGCAGGAAGACGTCGTCCGCCAGGTCTGGAATCAACTGGAGCGTGAATTCGTGGCCGAGCGTGAGGTCGGACACGAGCCACTGCCACGAGCGAGTGTTGGCCAGGTTGCAACGCCAGGCGGCGATCTCGTCGGGAGTCTTGCGGAACGCGAACTCGCCGTTGAGCAGCACGGTGTGGGCGCCGACCGGGGCGTTCTCCGGACACGGCGCATCGGCCATCGCCTGCGCGATCTTCGCGCGCAGATCGGGCCGTGCGATCCAAACCTGGCGCAGGAACGGGTCCGGCACCATCGACTCGAGCGCGCTCGCCAGCACCATTCCCGACAGCATCTCCTGGCGCAGGTACTGGGCCGCGATGGCGTCGGGCGCCACGGTGGTGCCGTCGAAAAACAGCCGCGTGCGACTGTCGGATGGAGGCTGCTCGGTGCTTTCGAAGTGCTGGGAGTAGGACCAGCTGTTGCCGTTGTCGCTCGGCCACAGCGAGTCCATGGTCGGTTGGGCGAGCGCGGGCGACGAAAGGAGCGTCGCGAGCGCGAGCGGGAGGAGTCGGAGGTGCGGCGCCATGATCGAACTCCTTGAGGGGCGTTCTCGGTGCGCTTCAACTAGAGCTTCGCCCCGTGGAGCGTCGAGGGTCAAGCGAATTCGGGGTGCGGGTGGTGGCGATCGCCGATCGTGCGCAGGAACGGCTGTGTGCTCGGTACCGGCGCACGACCGGGCGCGGCATCACTGCAGTCTGACGAGTCGGGTCTCGCTCTGAAACGAGCCCGCGCTCACCCGGGCGAAGTAGACGCCCGGGTTCACGCGCCCGCCGGACTCGTCGCGGCCGTCCCAGGTGACTCTCTGCTCGCCGGCCTCGAGCACGGAGGAGCGAAGGCGGCGTACGAGGCGCCCGGAAAGATCGTAGATCCCGGCGTCGGTTGTGGCGCGCGCGGGCAGCGCGAAGCCAATCGTTACCGGGCCACGCGAGGGGTTGGCGGAGAGCTTGAGCCCCCTCGCGACATCGCGCGTCGCGCTGACAGCGGTCACGCCTCCTGAATACGTGGCGAGATTCGAGTACGCGGTTCCGCCCGCCGAGTAGAAGCTCCCTCCCACGTATAAGCGATCACTGGCCACCGCAAGGGCGTGGACGTATCCGTCCACCTGCGGGTCCCAGGCGACCAGGTCGAGTGTGCCGATATCGAGCGCCGAAAGGCCGCTCGTGCCGCCCAGGTACAGCCTCGATCCCGATCCCTGGAGCGCATAGAACTGGCCCGTGACCGGCGCGGCCCACGCCGTGGCCGATCCCGCGACATCGTCCACCTGGCCGAGGTTGAAGCGGGTGCCGCCACCCAGTTGGTAGAAGTCGCCGCCGATGATCAGTGTGTTGCCGTCTTCTGCGATCGCATAGATCGGAGCCGGAACGACGCCGTTGGTGGCGCGCGGGTCCCACGTTCCCAGAGCGTGCGTGGACAGATCGAAGTCCGCCCCCGAGCCACGCGGACTCGAGCCCACGGTTCCGAATTGCCCGCCGACGTAGAGCCGGTTCGAGTGAACGACCATGGCAAGAACGTCGCCGAGGACCGGCGGGAATTCCGGGCCGGCCGCTCCGCTGCTCGGGTCGACCTGTCCGAGGTGGATGTGCTGGTTATTGTCGAGCGTCAGGAAGCTGCCGCCCACATACACCGAACCGCCATACGGGAGCACTGAATGGATCGTGCCATCGGCTCGTGGATTCCAGCCGGTGTCGTTGTGATTGGAATCGAACGCCGCACCGAAGCCACGACCTTGGATGCCGACGAAGGTGAATGCGCCGCCCACATACATGGTCGAGCCGTCGGTGGCGAGCGCATCGACTTCCCCGTTGACTCCCGGGGTCCAGGTCGCGACGCCGGTCGTGGCATCGAGTGCCACCAGGTTCGAGCAGTTGACGCCCCCGGCGCTCGAGAAACTGCCTCCGGCCCAGACGGTGCCACCGGATTCGTCGACGCAATTGACGGGCGCGTTCAACATCGGGTTCCAGTCGGTCGCCACGCCCGTCGCCGCATCGAGGGCCGCTATACGCCCATGTGCGGTCAGGCCGATCACGTCGAACCTGCCTCCCGCGTACAGCGTCCCACCATCGAGGAGCAACGCGTCCACCTCGTCGCTGGGCCCGGGAGTGAACGTGGTGGAAGGCGTCCCGCTGAACGCGTCGAGCTGGGCCAGTCGGGGAAGGGAGTGCCCGCCCGCCTGGCTGAACGTGCCTCCGACATAGACCGACACCACGTTGTTTCGGAAGTAGCCGAGCGCGATGGCTTTCACTGTGCCATTGGTGCTGGCGTTCCAGGTGTTCGGAGTCGAACTGCTCGCGGGGATCGAGGCGAGAGTGTAGTGCTGTTGGCCGGCAATCTGTGAGAAGTCCCCTCCCACCCAGAGCGTGACCGCATGAGTCAAAGGAGCGACCGAACCGGCGATCGCGTACACCTGACCGTTAACGTCGGGATTCCACGAACGCAGGCTGCTGAACGCGTCGAAGGCGGCGAGCGAATGTCGCTGCGCTCCGTCGGCCGAGAAGAAGGCGCCGGCAGCGTAAATCGTCCCGTCGTAGGCCCACAGCGCGTTCACCTTGCCGTCGGTCCCCGCCGACCAGGGAAGGAGAGCGGCGGTATTGACGTCGACCGCGACGAGGTTCGAATAGGACACCAGGCCGATGTAGGTGAACGCGCCGCCCACGTAGAGCACGGTGGGATTGAACGGATCGATGGCGAGCGCGCGAACGCCGTCGCTCGCGTCGAACACGCCAGCGTCCCAGGAGGTGACATTCCCGCTCGGGTCCAGATGCGCCAAGCAACTGTGAGGCTGGCCCTGCACGTGGCTGAAGCGACCTCCGATGAAGCGACCTCCGCTGCCGTCCGGAATCGAGGCGTTCACAATGCCGTCTACCTCGGCGTACGGCGTCTGGATGGCGCCCGTTGCGCCGTCGATCGTCGCGAATCCGCCGATCGGCGGTCCGACCTGGGTGAAGGCGCCGCCGATGTAGACCTCGCCGGCCATTCTTGCGATCGCGTATACGGGGCCGTTGGTCACCCAGAGATTGCTCTGGACGCTCTGCGCCACCGACTCCCCCGGCGTCAGGGCCAGCGCTAGCGGAAGCGTGAATTTGAGAACCGCGCGCATGGGAAGCTCCCTCGATCGAAGTTCCACGGGCGCGCCGAGACCCGGCGGCCCACCGTTGCTCCGTACGTCCGAGGCGGGCTCTGCGAACGTCTGGCGGGTCGGCGTCGATCGCCCGGCCCCGCGAGTTGGGAGAACGTCGAGTGTTTCCTGTTTGAGCAGCGCGGATACTTGCGGCGCTGGGGAAAGGGCACGGAAGCGCTCGAACGACAGTCGGAGTGGCTGCGCGGACATCGGTAGTCGCCACCCACTGTCCACGCCCGCCGCGGCGCGCGGGTGCGGGCCCGGCAGAGTTCGATGTACCGAGTCGCCCGCTCGAGCGATCGGGAACGGGCCCCGCCGGGCCGAGGCCTGCCGAGCGCCTCGGGAGCACATTCACGGCGCTAGTCGCAAGTGAATCCGGTCGTTGGGGACTTCACGTCGAATTGACTGGCAATCCCGAGCGATCCGGACGATATTACGTGTGTCTTCGGTTGCCTGTGGATGTGCCGTGCATATTCAGATTCCGCCAGAGACTCTCTGGCGGTTTTTTTGTGCGTGGCCGCTCGCGATCGAGACACCGGTCAAGTTGACCGACCGTAGCCGCGGCGTGATTCGCGGCAAGTGCGGGTCGAAAGACCCGGATACAACAGGAGTTTCAAGTGGCTACTGGTACCGTGAAGTGGTTCAACGAGGCGAAGGGCTTTGGCTTCATCACCCAGGCGGATGGCGGAGAGGACGTGTTCGTCCACTTCTCGGCCATCAACGGCGAGGGTTTCAAGACGCTCGCGGAGGGTGAGTCGCTTCAGTTCGACGTGACCCGAGGCCCGAAGGGTCTGCAGGCCTCAAACGTTCGCAAGGCCTGAAACGCCCGAGGTACCACCTCGCGCTGCCGGGGCGGCGTCCGCAAGGACGCCGCCCTCGGCGTTTGTGGGCGATCGTGACGACGGGCACAACGCGCACCCCCGCACGTCGCCACAGCACGGGCAGACCCAAGGCCGAGGTTGGTGAAGGAAGCCGCCATCGGGCGGCTCGCGGTCGAAACGCCTTGCGGCCGCTCGAGTGCAGCGTCATCCTCTCGGTGTCCTCCCCAATCCCCCGTGTCACGGTGTTGAGGACGGTCTTATACAGCAGGAAGTGGGACCGGTGCCGCGATGCACAATCTGTCTCCCCTCCGTCTCAGGCTGCGATCGGGCAATCATGCCCCGAATCCATGCGTCGTAGCGTGCGCACTTCTCATCGTCCTGCCCTTGATGATGGGCTGCGGCAAGCGCTCGGTCAGCGGCCTGGTCACGGCCCCGGAGGGGCCGCGGGAGCCGGTGCCGCCCGGCGAATGGACACAGACCACCGGCCCCGGCGGCGGAGAAGTTCTGAGCCTGACCGTCCACGGCACCAGCATCATCGCCGCGGTATCGGGCGCCGGTGTCTTCCGCTCGACCGACGATGGCGACAGCTGGACCGCAGCCAACAATGGTCTGCAGAACGCTGGGGTCGGCGTGCTTTCGGTTAGCGGCAGCAGCATCCTCGCGGGAGCAGGAGGGGCGGTGTATCGATCCACCGACGATGGTGTCAGCTGGACCCCCACTGGCACCGGTCTGACGGGTACTTGGGTCCAGGCACTGGCCGTGAGCGGCACCAGCTTGTTCGCCGGGACCTACCACGACGGCGTATTCCGCTCGACCGATGATGGCGCCAGTTGGACCGCAGCGGATACGGGCCTGATCGACGAGCGGGTCCAGGCCCTGGCCGTCAGCGGCACCAGCCTGTTCGCCGGGACCTACGGCGGCGTATACCGGTCGACCGACGGCGGCGCCCACTGGACGGCGGCTAATGTCGGGTTGACGGATTGGGCTGTGTCGTCAGTTACCTCGCTGGCCGTCAGCGGCACCACCCTTTTCGCTGGGACTTGGCATGGGTTGTTCCGCTCGACCGACAACGGTGACACCTGGGTGGCGATCGGCGCCGGTCTGCCGGACCCACGTATTCGCGCCCTCGCCCCGAGCGGTACAGAGCTATTTGCTGGAACCGGAGGCAGCGGCGTGTTCCGCTCGACCGACAACGGGAGCACTTGGACTGCCGCAAGCGCCGGCTTGACGACGACGGACGTCCATGCCCTTGCCGCCACCGGCACGAGCCTTTTCGCCGGGACATATGTCAGCGGAGTATTCCGCTCGACCGACGCCGGAGCGAATTGGATCGCGGCCAGCAGCGGCATTGTGGTTACAAAAGTCACCGCCCTGGCGGTGAGCGGAACGACCATCTTCGCCGGTCAATTGGACGGCGGCGTATTCCGTTCGTCCGATGAAGGCGCCCATTGGGAGGCGGTCAGCAGTGGGCTGACGAACGTTTGGATCACTGGGCTCTCCCTGAGTGGCACGACCATTTTCGCCGGGACGTACCAAGCGGGGATCTTCCGTTCAACCGACAACGGCAGCCATTGGACGGACGTCAGCGGCGCACAGTTGGCGGGCGCGTATGTCACTGCACTCAGCGTCAACGGCACGACCCTGTTCGCGGGGACGGACGCGGGCGGCGTGTTTCGCTCAGTTAACAACGGCAGCAGTTGGATCGCAGTGAAAGGTGCAACCGGCAATCCCGTCGGCGCGATTGCAATGAAGGACGGGATACTGTTCGTTGCGGACTTGGGAAACGGACTGCTGCGGTCTACCGACAATGGCGCCAGCTGGCGCGCGGTTAATGCCGGCCTCGGGAGCAGCTTCGTCTATTCCCTTGTTGTGTGCGACGGGCAGTTGTTCGCGGGAACGCTTGGCGGAGTATTCTGCTCGACCAACAACGGCGCCAGTTGGTCCGCGGCCAGCAATGGCCTCTCCGACAAACTAGTCCTGGATCTGGCCGTCAGCGGCACCAGGCTTTTCGCCGCGACCTACGGCCGCGGCGTGTTCTGCTCGACTGACGACGGCGCCGGTTGGGTGGCGCTCCAAGGCGGTGTATCGCGGTTCGAGGTGCACGCCCTCGCGGTCACCGGCACAGGCCTGTTCGCCGGAACCTATGGCAGCGGGGTCTGGCGGCATCCGCTGAAGTAGTGGGTCACGCGCCGACGGCGTCCTCGACTTCGGCGGAGTTGCCACGGCTGCCGCAAGCGCCTGCGCAGAGTGCCGCGTTCTCGGGCGCCGAGGCCGGCGCCGTGGCGGTGAGCATCGGCCTTGCGGCGTTTCCCAAGGATGGCAAGGAGCCCGAGGCGGTGGTCGCGGCGGCGGCGCGAGCGCTCGGGATCGCCCAGGGCAGAAGCGGCGACGGGGACGCGAGCGCGGCCTAGCTTGGAGTAGGCCGCTTCCTCATTGCAGCACCACCGCCCGCGCGTGACGGACCTCGTTCCCCTGCACCAGCCGTAGCAGGTAGACCCCGGGCGGGACACGCGCCCCGTCGCCGAGGTGAACCAGGTGCCGGCCGGGGCCGAGCGCGCCGACCTCGCGCAGGCGGAGCCTCGTGATTCGATGGTCCTCGTACGAGATCCGGATCGCGAAGGCCAGCGCGGTGAACGTGATCGCGAGGGCGAAGAGCCCCCTCTGCAGGGCCAGCGCCCCACGCGTCCGGCGCAGGGCGCGCATCTCCAGCTCGGGCGGAAGCGCGGGCGCGAGTCAGGCGATTTCGGGCTCGGCTCGGTTGAGTGTTCTACAGGTCGCCCGCTACGATCGTAACATGCTTGATCTGCCCTCGATCGTGGTTTTCGCCAGTTGGGCCCTGTTCGCCGTCACCTGGTTCATCGCCGCGCTGTTCGTGAAGCGCACGGTGGAGCGAAGTTGGAGCTTCGGTCGATCGTCGATGATCGTGGTGCTCGCGGTCGGTTACTGGATTGCGCGCAACCGACAACTCATCGGAGCTCGCCAGTTGTGGACACCCACCCCGTCCATCGAGTGGCTGGCCGCGGCCGTGGTGCTCGTGGGTTTGTGGGTCACGCTGTGGGCCCGCTTCGCGCTCGGGCGTAATTGGAGCGGCACCGTCACGTTCAAGCAGGATCACGAGCTGATCGAGCGAGGTCCGTATCGCTACGTCCGCCACCCGATTTACACGGGCATCCTGGTCATGGCGCTCGGCACAGCCATGCTGCACGCATGGCTCTCGCAGTTCCTGTTCTGCGGAGTCCTCTTGATCAGCCTCTGGCTCAAGCTCCAGGCGGAGGAGCAGCTCCTCACGCGCCACTTCCCCGAGGCGTACCCGCGTTATCGCGAGCGCGTGCGCGCGCTGATCCCGTTCGTGCTGTAGGCGCTTGCGGAGTCAGCGACGGCGTCAACAAACTTCGCCCCACAACCGTCATGAAAGCGGTCGGGCTCTCACCACGAACCGCCTCGGCGCTCGCCGCCCCCGCCACGGTCGAAAGTCCGGCCGCGACGAGCACCGCCGCGCGGGCGAGTCTCGGGCCGATGGTGCTCGGATTCCATCGCATCGCTTGTTCCCCCGTCCTGGTGCGCTGGAAGGTGAAGAACACTGGGGGCAGATGCGCGTCGCATGGGACAGCTCCGCGGTCGGATCTACCAGGACGAGGGCCGCAGGAAGCCTAAGGAGGGCACGAGGTACTGGGGCAACCACTTCGTTGAGTGCTACGTCATCAGGGGCGGCGTGTGCGTCGCCGCCGACCGCATCGAGGTCCCAATAGGCCCGAAGGAGTTGCCGCCGCGCAGGTCTCCCCTTGGTCTCCCCCTCAATGTCCTCTCCAGTCCATTCCTGTCCATTTCCGGCCAAACGGCGAGGGTGCCCCGGGAACCCGGAACACCCTCTGGCTGACGCACTTTCGCGGTGGGTTGCGGCGATTTAGGTGGTGGCCCCGGCTGGAGTCGAACCAGCGGCACGCGGTTTAGGAAACCACTGCTCTATCCGTCTGAGCTACGGGGCCGTGACGCAAGAGGATAGCGCACAATGCTTGAAGGCCAAATCACGCAGGCACGCGGTCCAGTAGAACTCTGCTCAACCCATGTCCGCACTAGCCGGGATTATTCGCGAAGAGAATGGACGCAAGTGGGCTTGACCCGGCTTTCGTGGACACTTCCCCAGTGAATCGTCTCCGATAACGCGTCAGACGCGCCGCGGCTGGAGCACCAAGTCGGCCGCCGCCTCGGCATCCTTGAGGAGCGTCTTGCGCGGCGTGCCCATCCGCGCACGCATGGTCAGGCCACGAGCAAAATCCGTGATTTGGATCGCGCGCACGGCTACCGGAAAGTCAGGCGGGATGTCTCCCGCGCTGATCCCGTCCCGGAGACGGCGCTCCACCAGTGCCGTGCCGCCCGCGACCGTGCTCTGCAGGAACCGCTGAACCTCAGCGTCATTCACAAGCGGCGCGACGCAGACCACAAGGCAGCCCCGGGCGGACCCTTTCTGGGTCGCACTTTCAACGGCGTGCCTCAGAAAGCCCGCGAGCGAGTCGCGAAGAGACTGCGGCGCGAGGAGCGCCTTGGCAGCGCGAGCGCCCTTCGCCTCTGCGTACGCCCTAAGGGCGCGCAAGAATATCGCCCGCTTGTCCCCAAAGACGGCATAGAGGCTCGGCCGTCCCACACCCATCCCGGCGACGAGATCGTCGATCGTCACTCCGTCGTAGCCCTTCGACCAAAACACCTGGGTCGCCTTTTCGAGCGCGTCCCTCTCGTCGAAGCTGCGCGGTCGACCCCGCGACCTAATGGTCTTTTGAATCATTTAGTTCGAAACTCCTTGACGGTGGCCATCGCACCCACATAATGTAACTGAACAGTTCGAAATTGGCAAGCTGGCCATGGCCTCGCTGGGCCTCACGACCCGACATCCTCCTTCACCACGGAGTCGCCCATGGAACATTCGATCGCACTCGTCACCGGCACCACCTCGGGGCTCGGCTATGCGGCAGCCAGCATGCTCGCCACCAAGGGCTGCCGCCAGGTCATCGTCACCGGCCGCAGCCTTGCCGGGGTCCAGGAGACAGCCGCTCAACTCGCGGCTGAAACCAAGAAACAGGTCCTCACGCCGCTGGAGCTGGATCTGGACTCGCCGTCCAGCGTTCAGTCCGCCCTCGCCGAGCTGGTCAGGCGGGGTCAGCCGATCGATTTCCTCCTGCTCAATGCTGGGATGGTCCCAGGTAAGGAGCGCGTGATCACTGCGGCGGGCGTCGAGGCTTCTCAGGCCCCGCTGATCGGCCATCATCAACTGACTGTCGGGTTGCGCCGCGCCAACCTGCTAAGCCCCGACGCGCGGATTGTCATCGCCGGCGCGGAACCTGCCCGTGGGGGCGTGCCGATGTTCAGCTACACCGATCTGCCAGCCTTCGCGGCCAAGTACTTCCGGGGAGACCGGACCGCGGCCATTGAAGCCCTGATTCGCAACGGGCCAAACGTGAAGTACGTGCCCAACAATACGTACGCCGACGCGAAGCTCATTATCGCTTGGTGGGTCGCGGCGCTGGCGCGCCGGCTACCCTCCGGCATGGCCGTGTACGCTGTCTCGCCCGGTGGGGCGACCGCCACCAAGGCGGTGCGAAACGCTGGCCCGGCGTTGAAGTATCTGATGATCCCAATCGTGAACCTCATTCCCGGCATGAATCAGACGCCGGAGACCGCGGCTCGTCGGTACCTCCAGGCGTCGGAGTTCGGAACCGATGTCTCAGGGCAATTCTTCGCCTCGGCCCAAGGAAAATTCTCAGGCCCGATTGAGGTGCAGCGCCAGCCACACCTCTACGATCACGCCAGCCAGGAAGCCGCGTGGCAGGCCGTCGTCAAGGTCTCCGGCGTCGACTTGTCTCACCCGGCATCCTTGAGCGGGGTGTCCTGAAGGACCACCGATCGCGGCACGGCGCAGCCGGCGCCTCCGAGAGGCCGTACCCCGCGCGCATTCACTCTAGTTGGCTACCCTTTGGCTACCCCCTCAATGGCCCAACGTGTCCGCTCGTGTCCGCCAGTGTCACGTCTCAAACGATCGCCCCGCCCGAACATCTTCGAGCGGGGCCGATTGTTGGCGAGTGCTCCGAAGGACTTACGTGAGGCTACGTGTCTTGCGTAGTTCTCGTCGGTTCTCGATCAGGAACCCCCGTGCGGACAGCAGCGGTCACGAGTGGACACCGATGGTCAGAAGCGGACATCTGGAAGGTTGCTGCCCACCCGGCCAGGACGGCGGGTGGGGCGACCGCGTCAGAGCTGAGAACGACCTATTCCTCGGCCCTCGACCATCGTGCCGCAGGCGGCGCTTCGAATGAGAGGTCCGACGTAACGGAGAATCGCAATCTCGCAGTCGTCCGGGGCTTCATCTTCACCTGCTCCGCCCGTTGCTCTTGGCCTCCTGGTTCATGATCGAGGGCCGATCCTCGGCAAGCGGGCCAACTTGACCGGAGCCAGGCTTGCCGGCCTCGATGTAGCCGGTGACCAGCATCCCTGGCACGAGCCCCTTGGGGTCATCCAGCTCGACGACCGTTTCGAGGATCTTGGTGTCGATGCGCTCCGTCGGATCGTCCGTCCG
>DATKAB010000197.1 GCA_035498555.1 Candidatus Sulfotelmatobacter sp. | reverse complement strand
CGGGAAGCGCCGGAATTCGCCGTCGGTCTTCGAGGTCAGGCCGGCGCTCGCGACCAGGTGCAGGCACGAAGCGCGCTCCGGGCATTCCGCCGCCAACGGGCAGGTGACGCACGAGTCACCCGGGCCGATCAGCCAGACCCTGGCAAGGGCCACCTCGGGAAGCGAAAGGGCCTGGGCGGCCAGGACGGTGGCAAGGCCCCCCAGCGTCTGATCGCCGGCCGGAAACCGCCCTTTCATTCGGCGCGCTTACGAAATGTCGCGGTCACAGGCCGGATCTTATTCACGAAATATAGTAAGTCAATGATTGGTTCCAGACTGAGATTTGAGAAATATTTCGCAACGACTTAGGTGCTACGACCTGGCCTCGGACATGGCAGGCGCGGCTGTTCAAGCCAGCTGCGCACGATCTCGGCCAGTCGCTCAGGTCTGGAAGCCGGGTGGAGATGTCCGGCGCCCTCGACCACCGCCCGATTGGCGTGCGCGATTCCCCGCGCCAGCTCCTCGGCGGCCGCGAGAGCGAACGCGGTGTCGCGCTCGCCGGTCACGATCAGGGTCGGGCAGGTGACGCGCGACAGTGCGGCGCGCGCGTCGAACGCGAACGCCAGTCGGATGCGCTGCCGCAACAGCGCGATCGGCACGCGCCGTACGCCGAAGCGCACGAGCTCGATCAGCTCGGGGGCGCAGTGCGGGTCGAACACCCAGGCGTTGCGGTTCGCGAGCGCGCCGGCTAGGCGGCGGGACATCGCGTCCGGCAGCCAGCGCATGCCGGCGAGCGCCAGCGGCTGTTCGATCCAGCGCGTGAAGCGCGCGCCCGGCGGCGTGAAGACGCGCGCGAAGCCGCTCGAGAGAATCAACGCGCGCACGCGTTCCGGATGCTCGATCGCCCAGCGCAGCGCGAGCGCCGCGCCCAACGAATGGCCGAATAGTAAGCAGGGCCCGGAGTCCACCGCGTCGGCCACCGCGCTCACGTCGTCGAGCAGCCGCGAGCACGAGGGCGCGCCGAAGAATCGCGCCCGCAGATCGAAGCTGATGACTCGATGGCGCCGGGCGAGCAGCGGCGCTAGCGCGAGATACGCTTCCTTCCAACCGGGCATCGGCGGCAGCAGCAGCATCGGCGCGCCCGAGCCGAGCGACACGCCTTCGATCGCCCCGTCGCCGACGTCGAAGCGGCATGGCCGCCAGTCGGCGAGCTGGTCCGGCGAGACGAGCGCACGCCAGCGCGGGTCCAAAGGGATCGAGAGCGAGGGCTCGCTTCGCGGGCTCATGCCGCGAAGCATAGCGGGTGGGGCGAGGGATTGAGGCGCCTACTGCATCAGCGCGACGCGAGCCACCGCGCGATCCCTGCCTGAACGGAGGACGAGGAAGTATAGCCCGGCAGGCACGCGATCGAGCGCCACTCGGACCTCCGCATGCCCGGCGGGATGCGATCCTTCCAACAACGCGGCGACGCGGCGACCCAGAAGGTCGTGGAGGGCGATGCTCGCAGGCCCGGAACGCGGCAGATCGAAGCTGATCGCCAGTGCTCCACGCGACGGATTGGGCGCGACCGAACGAATCGCAAGACGGCGTGGCAGCGCGCTCGGGCCGCCGGCCACTCCGACATCGCCGCCGATGCTGAGCAGCCCGCCGCTGCGATCCCAGGCGACGTTGTCCGCCGAATCGCGAGCGACCACTTTGAAGGCAACACTGTCGGAGAGCGGCGGCGTTACCGTCCAGGTATACGCGCCCGTATTCAGCAGACTCTTCGCGATGCTCTGGTACGGTCCATCGCGACCGTGCCGCGAGACGAACAGGTCGATCGAAGAAACTCCCACGTTGTCTGTCGCGTACCAGGTGATGTTCGCGGGCTGGCCGACGGGGAGCATGGTCGAGGGCACCGGTCCAAGCAGAGTAACGGCAGGCGGAACCGGATCGCGGCCCCAGAGAATCGTGATTCCATCGTCGAGCCCATTCCAGGTCGACGTGAGAAGCGCGTCCAGTCGTCCGTCACCATTGAAGTCACCGAAGCGGTACAAGGCGTAGCTGGGATAGCAGCAACTCCCCATGACCATTGGCTCATAGTAGAGGGGGACTTCGTAGCCCTCGTATCCGCTCTCGGGGCTCATTCCTCCTGCGCCGTCGCCCAGGGCAATCCCAAAGCCGGCCTCGAGTTTGTACGCAGCGTCGACATTCCCATCTCCATTCACGTCTCGAAACGACATCGCGTCCAGGTCAGAGGTTGCCGCCGCGGGCCACGGAAGCTGTGCGGCGTTCGCGAGACTCCCGTCAGGGTTGAAAGTGCTGACGAGAAGTGTTCGTCCGAGAATGCCGCCGAACGGGATATCGCGAGATGGAACGAACAACGCGCTGTTCCCGCCCGGGCGCAGGCGTGCGATGCCGGCCGCGAGGCTCGCATGAAAGTCGGTGGAGGCCACAGGGACGTTGGAGAACGCGTTGTTGCCAGTTCCAATCTCGGCTCCTACGACGCCGGCGAGTATCGCGAGATCCGGAATGGAGTCGCCGTTGAGTTCCCCGACCTCGGCGTCGAGAGCAGTCACGGGGAATTCGATTGGTGGGCCGAAGGTGCCATCTCCGCGGCCCGGATAGACTCCGACCCCATTGGTCTCGGGCGCGACCAGGTCCAAGTGCCCGTCGCCGTTCGCATCCGCAACTCGGAAGAGCCGGTACGCGCCGGGAGCTGCGAGCTCAACTGGCGCGCAAAGAGTCCCGTCGCCGTTCCCCCGGTACCATGTGAAAAGCGTGGACTCCGGAGTCGCTGCCCACACGACCACGTCCAGCTTTCCATCTTCATCAAGGTCGGCGGCGAACACGCCGTTGATGCCGCCGTTAACGGGCTGAGCGGGCATGGCAACCAGCGCATGACCCGGCTGCGCAAGCAGAATGGACACGCTCTGAGTCGTGTACCCGTCGTCGTAAGGCGCCACCACATCGGCACGGCCGTCGTTGTTGAAGTCGCCCACCGCCGCGTAGACATACTTGCCGGGGACGAACGTTCGTCGCGTGTGGGGTTCGAACCCGCCATCAACGTCGCCGAGCGCGACGAAAACGCCGCGCAGCCCATCAATCGACTTGGCGACCACGTCGGGGTGCTCATCGCCATTCATGTCGGCGACCACGATGGGAGAGAGCGGGCGCCCGACGGCGGTGCTTTCCGGCGGCCCGAAGGCAAAATTGCCGAGGCCATGCCGGACCTGGAGCATTCCCGTTCGCAAGTCCGGAACGACCAGGTCGGGGATGCCATCGCCGTTCATGTCGTGAGCCGCGATGCTGTATGCGTGGGCTGGCGGCGGGCTCAGCGGCTGCGGTGCGCCAAAAGTTCCATCGCCGAGACCCTGAAAGACGGTCAGGCTAGCCGCTCGAGCGACTGATAGGTCGGGAATGCCGTCCCCGTTGAGATCGGCGACATCGAGTCCGCCCGTGTCCCACAGCTGCGGGTAGCGAACCGCCTTGAACGAGAACGTCCCATCGCCATTACTGATCCCCACCAGAAGGTCCGAGCTAGCCTCGCCCTGTGCTATTGCCAGATCTGCGCGGCCGTCACGGTTGAAATCCGCTGATCGAGCCACCACGACCCACGCCGCGAGACTGTCCGAATTCTGTGTAACGGCCTGGGAGGCGCGGCCGGGTCTCGATAGAAAGGTCTTCATTGCGGCCAGTCCAGCGGCGGATGCCGAATAGAAGCAGGTTGCCAGGTCGGGTCTTCCATCACCGTCGTAGTCGCCCGCGACGACGAAGAAGGCGGGGTCGCCTGAGAGCATGACGGGAGTGAAGTGCGTGCCACTTCCATCGCCGAAGAAAATCTCCGCCCCGTGATACTGACCTCCACAGGCGATGTCCTTGAACCCATCGCCGTCGAAATCGGCGATGTCATACCAGTCGAAGCCCGGAGCGGCGGCGACGATCGGCGGCTGCAGAGTCCCGTCGCCGTTCCCGAGGAGGACGAGAGTCACGTCCCCGGGCCCACTCGTCACCAGATCAAGACGACCGTCTCCGTTGAGATCTCCAACGGCGAATTGGGTGGGCCAGGAGAGACTGGCGACTCCGGCCAGCTGCGATAGCAACGGTGCGTCGAATCGAATTGTCGCGCCGGCCGCGCTCGCGAACAGGATCGCGGCGAGCGGTGCAAGGAGAGCGCCGGAGATCTTCGGGAACGCGCGAGGCCTCAACGGCGAAAGAGAGTTCATGCGGTCTCATTATCGGCGCGGCGGCACCGCCCGTTCACGCAAAAGGCCATCATAGTCGCCGAAAACTCCGCGCCCCGACGTGTGGTCACGCCGGGGCGTTCGGGGGCGACGACCGGGACGATGCCCGGGCAAACCTTCTACGGCAACAGGGCCAGCCGCTTCTCGAAGTTCTTCTCGGGCGTGCTCAAGCGATAGAAGTAGATGCCGGCGCCCACTCGCGAGCCGGCGTCGTTCCGCCCATCCCAGCTCGCCTGGTGGAGGCCGGCGGCGAAGCTCCCCGACGCGAGGCGCCGCACGCGCCGCCCCTGGGCGTCGAATATGTCGAGCGCGATCGCGCCCGAGCGCGCGAGTCCGAAGCGAATGGTGGTCCCGGCGCCGGCGGGATTGGGCGCGTTCTGCGACAGGAAGCTGACCGCCGGAACCTCGCCCA
>DATKAB010000196.1 GCA_035498555.1 Candidatus Sulfotelmatobacter sp. | reverse complement strand
GCCAGGCTGAGCGAGTGCCGTCGGGCATTCGGGATCCGGCTGGTTGGTATCCTCCTCCAGTAGTAGTCGTCCCAGGGGTAAGGCAACCCCACACGCTCCGGGAACAGCCTCGCTTTCAGAATCTCGCGGACACTGAGTGGGCCGGCCCTGATACCCACCCGCATGGCGGGTGTCCCGCCATCATGGTTCTCGGAGAACGGCTTCACGAAGTTCCGCCACACGAATAGTAGCGCCGCCCGCTCAATCACGCTCTGGTGACGCTTGGAGAACGCGACGGTCTCGCGCTTGTGATTGGCGCTGTTGTGCCTGAGGAGCAGATCGATGAGGTTGACCGGGAAGAGCGGATTGCGCGGGGTGCGAGCCTCCACCGAGGGAGTCATCTCGTGGCGGATCGCCAGGGGCTTGAGGCGTCGGAAGGCGCGCGGATAGGCGGGGTGCTCATCGGATCGGATGGTGAGCGAGGTGTCGAGCGGGGCCGCGAGGCGGACCAGCTGAACGACGCTGTCTTCGAGAGCCTTCGGTGAGGGACGGCCATGACGGGCCTCGAGAATCGTTCTTCTCCTCTGCTGGGCGGCAGTCATCCGTCCCTTGCGGCGCAGCTCGGCGAAGGTGAACGAATACACGTAGTGAGACTTCGAGCCGACGGCGACGTTCAGGTGGAGGGGATGGTACTGGCTGTAGGCGAAGCTCTCGAAGCCATCGATCGCGATGGGCTCTGAGACTGGAACACGGGGCCGGTGTTGATGGAGAAAGAGCAGAGCGTGCCTTCCCAGCCGCGCAGACTGCCCCATGACGGTGGTGGGACTGCAGCGCGCTTCGCGCGCGATCTGGCGGAAGCCGGAGCAGGCGAGCAGGCGGTGGAAGATGGGCTCGAGCAGCTCGGGGCGCTTGAGGTAGTAGGTGGTGGAGAAGGTCTGGGAGCTAAAGGTCGAGCCGCAGTGTCGACAGCGGAAACGCGGAATGGTGCGTGGTGGACAGTGGCGGTGGAAGGAACCGAAGCGGACCCAGCGCCAGCCGAGCGGGTTCAAGTGATAGTGGCACCACGGCCTGGGGCAGAAGGGAGGGGTGAACGACGTGTCCGAATGCGGCATGGTCGGGATCGCAGTGCACGACCCCGGCCATCAACATTCTCCGCCGCACAAACCTCTAGTTGCTCACGGTCTTGAGCTCGCCGCGCTTGACCCGGTAGCTCTCCTCGACCTGCTTCCTCTGATCGGCGTACTGGGCGCGCAACTTCTCGACGTCGGTCTTCTCGCGATCGGCGAGCGCTGCCAGCTCGCTCGCCTCCTGGCGATCGAGATCCTGGATCGCGGCGGGCTTCCCCTGCTCGACCAGCGTCTTCCGCCGCTCCTCCAGGGAAGCGATCTGCGAATCGTACTTGTCGTGGAGCGCCTTGATCTGGGCGTTCAGCGGATCGAGCTGGGAATGGAACTCGGTTTTCACCGACTGGATCTGGGTCTGCAGTTGCTGGATCTCTGCTTGATTGGGATTGCCGGAGGGAGCCGGGCTCGCCGGGGCCGCGGGGGTCTCCGGCATGGTCTGCATCGACCCGGGGGTCGCTGGCGCGCGCGGCGCGGCGTGCGCGGGAGACAGGGGGTGGAGGGCGAAGATCGCGAACAGCGCGGCGAGGGCGGACCCACCGGCGAGCAGACGTCGAAGCCTCGAATCTCGCATCGAAACTCTCCCGGATCGTGCGGCCGGGACGGGGCACCGGCGGGATCCTAACCCGAAGTGGGCCGTGAATGTTCTCTCAACTACAAGTGCGTGTGAGCCGATAACACCCTCATAACGACGTGTGGGCATTGACCCTCACGCGTGCGCTGTGCTAGTTTCCACTGCGTCGCATGCGGTGCCGTCGGCTCTCGAGAGCCGAATCGGTTCCCTCAGGAGGATGAGTCCCTGGGCGACAACAGGTTGCCAGACAACTTCGACATCGCAACTTCGAGATCAAGCGCTCTTGGCCAAGGCCCTTCCGGGGCCAACCGGGTCAAGAGTTTTGTGTTTTTCCGAGACGCGAGGGTTTCACAGTGAACGTTCGCAAGTTCCCGATCGAGCATCTCGAGCCGGTCTCGCTGCTGGGACAGAACGACGCCAATCTCCGCCACATCGAGAAGCTGGTGCCGGTGCGAATCACCCTGCGCGACGGCACGCTCACGCTCGCTGGTGACGAAGAGGCGGTCGGCACCGCGGCCCGGGCGGTCGAGCAGCTGGTGGATCTCGCCGAGCGCGGCAAGGTGATCGAGGAGGCCGACGTTGCCTCGGCCCTCGGGCTCATGAAGCGCAATGGGAACGGCTACGTGCGGCTCGCCGACGCCTACGACGGCGCCCCGGGCTACGCGTTCGATCGCAAGAACGTGAAGGCGCGCACTCCAACGCAGGCCGAGTACCTGAAGGCGCTCGAGGAGCACGAAGTGGTGTTCGCGATCGGGCCGGCGGGAACCGGCAAGACCTATCTGGCGGTGGCTGCGGCGGTCAACGCGCTCCGCCAGAAGAAGGTGGATCGCATCATCCTGGTGCGCCCGGCGGTCGAGGCCGGCGAGAGTCTCGGCTTCCTGCCCGGTGACATGCAGGAAAAGGTGGATCCCTACCTGCGCCCGATGTACGACGCGCTCGCCGATCTCATGTCCTACGACCGCATGCGCCGCTACATCGAGTTGGGCGTGATCGAGATCGCGCCGCTCGCCTTCATGCGCGGGCGCACGCTTCACAATTCGTTCGTGATCCTCGACGAAGCGCAGAACACCACGGTGCGCCAGATGAAGATGTTCCTGACCCGCATGGGAGTGAACGCGCGCGCCGTGATCACGGGTGACATCACGCAGATCGATCTGCGCGATCCGAACAGCTCGGGGCTGGTGCGGATCCAGTCGATTCTCGGGCACGTCTCCGACATCAAGTTCATCTACTTCCATCCCGAGGACGTGGTCCGGCACCGCCTGGTGCGCGATATCATCCGCGCGTTCGACGACTATCATGCGCGCATGAACGGCCAGTCCGATGACGGGGTGGGCGAGGACGTCGCTCCGCACGACGCCGAACCTCACTCGTCCGCATCCGGCGAGGCCGAGGAATCCGGCCCGGCCGGCGATCCGGCCTAGGCGCGGAGCCTGGGCGCGGCCGCTTTTTTCGGAGCTCTCGTGACTTCTCAGGACGTCGCCAGCAAGCCGGCGCTTCCCGATCGCGCGCGCAGCGTGCGATGGGGGTACTTCGGCGCGCGCGCCGGTCTGGTTGCCGTGCTGCTGGCGCTGGCGGCTCTGCTGCCCGCGGCGCGCGGCGTCCCCGAGAAATATCGCTATCGCGAAGGCGACATCGCGCGCGAGCGCGTGGTGGCGCCAATGGACTTCCGAGTCGAAAAGGACGAAACCGAGCTGCGGCGCGAGCAGGATCAGGCGGCGGCCGCGGTGCACCCGGTGTTCACCGTGGATCCGCGTGTCTCGTCCGAGACGCTCAGCCGCTTCGGCTCGTTCCAGGAGCGGGTGCTCACCACCGTCACCGACGCCACGCTCCATTCGGCGGACCGCGCGCAGCGTCTGAAGGCGCTCGGCGTGCCGCTCAGCGACGAGAGCGCCAACGCCCTGGCCGCGCCGGGCCGCGCGCGGCGGGCGCTGCAGGAAATCGGGCAGTGGCTGCACGACGTCTACGACGCCGGGCTGGTGGCCGAGAAGCGCGACGGGCTGATCTCGGGCTATCGGGTGGTTGCGGTGCGCGAGGGCGAAACCGAGACTCCGCGGTCCTCGGCCTCGCTGCTCGACCGCCGCGAGGCGCTCGATCAGATCGCCACCCGGGCGCGGGGGACGTTTCCCGGCGATCCGGCCGGCGCGCGGCTGCTCGGCGAGCTGGCGGCCACCTTCGCCGAACCCAACGTCCTCTACGATCGGGCCGAGACCGAATGGCGCCGCGTGCAGGCCCGCGGCTCGGTTCCCGCCACGATCGGCACGGTGCAGAAGGACGAGCTGATCGTCGACGCCAATCAGCGCGTATCGCACGACGCGGTGCTCAAGCTGCGCTCGCTGCGCGGGCTCGAAGCCGCGCGCCGCCCGAGCAGCGACGCCCTCTATCCGCCGGTCGCGCGCATGCTGCTCATGTTGCTGTTCATCGCCGTGTTCTCCGCCTATCTGCGCGTCGAGCTGCCCGGCGTCTATCGCGACAACTCGATGCTCGCCATGTTCACCCTGCTCACCGCCGTGGTGCTGGCGGCCGCCGAGGTGCTGGTGGGCATGCTCGGCCTGCCCGAGTTCTCCGTGCCGCTGGCGCTGGCGCCGCTGGTGGTGGCGTCGCTGCTCGAGAAGCGCCCGGCGCTCGTCTACACCCTGGTGCTGGTGGTGCTGGTGATCACGGTGGGAGAGCTCAAACCGCCGTTCGTGCCGGTGGCGGTGATGGGCGGTGTCACCGCGGTCTATTCGGTGGTGCGGCTCCGCCACCGCTGGCATTTCGCGCGCGCCACGCTGGCGATCGCCCTCGCCAACCTGGCGGCGATCCTGGCCTGGGACCTGGCGCGCGGCACGCAGGCCGGCGTCCTGCTGCGTGACATCATGTGGGGCGGGGTGGGCAGCTTCCTGTCCGCGTCCCTCGCCTTCGTCATGCTGCCGCCGGTCGAGCACCTGTTCGGGCTCACCTCCGACATCACGCTGCTCGAGTTGTCGGACTTGAACCGGCCGATCCTCAAGCGCCTGCAGCTCGAGGCACCCGGCACCTATCACCACAGCATGGTGGTCGGCAGCCTGGCCGAAGCCGCGGCGGAAGCGATCGGCGCCAACTCCCTGCTCGCGCGCGTGCAGGCCTACTACCACGACATCGGCAAGCTCTCGAAACCCGAGTACTACGCCGAAAACGAGCCGGCCTCCTCGCGCAGCCGCCACGAGCGGCTCACTCCCAGCATGAGCACGCTGGTGGTGAAGTCGCACATCACCGAGGGTCTCGAGATGGCGCGCAAGGAGCGGCTGCCGCGCGCCGTGCAGAACGCGATTCCCGAGCACCACGGCACCATGGTGATGGCGTTCTTCTATCACAAGGCGCTCGAAAACGACCCGAGCGCGCGCCGCGAGGACTTCTGCTATCCCGGCCCGCGCCCGCGTTCGCGCGAGACCGCGATCCTGATGCTGGCCGACGGCGTCGAGGGCGCCTCGCGCGCGCTGGCGGAGCCCACGCCGAGCCGGATTCGCGGCCTGGTCACGCGCATCATCGAGGAGCGCGTGCAGCAGGGTCAGCTCGACGATTGCGGTCTCACCCTCCAGGACCTGGCGCGCATCCGCGAGGCGTTCATCCCCGTACTCACCGCCACGTTCCACGTGCGCGCGCCCTATCCCGCCGACCCCACCCGGCGCACCCGGACCGATGCCGATCTCCGTAAGGAGTCCACGTAGTTTCTCCGGTCTGGCACCGGCGCTGCGCGCGCTGGTTCGGGCCGCCCTCCGCTCGGAAGGTCGCCGGGCCGGCGACGTCGGCGTGCTGCTCGCCGACGACGCGACTCTGCGGCGGCTGAACCGTTCCTGGCGCGGACTGGATCGCGCCACCGACGTGCTGAGCTTCGAATACGGGGAAGCACCCGCCGGGCCCGCGGCGCCACGTCGCGCGACATACACGCTGATCCACGGCGATCTGGCGATCTCGATCGATCGGGTGCGCGAGCAGGCCCGTCGCTTTCGCGTCACGCCGGGGGAGGAGCTGGCGCGCCTGGTGGTGCATGGCGCGCTCCATCTCGCCGGGCTCGATCACCGGCACGCGGCCGAGCGGCGCGAGATGCGCCGCCGCGAGCAGCGGGCGCTGAGGAGTGGCGCGGCCGCGGTCCGCGAGCTGTCGAAGCGGCTCTCGCGAGCGGCGGTTTCCGGTCGGATCGGGGCGCGGTGACGGCCCCCGCCCGATCACGCTACATTCCCGCCGGAGACCGGAGTCTCCCCTTGAGCACCACCCGCCCGCGCGGTGTCTTCACACGGAGCGAGGAGGCCGGCGTGAACCTTTCGAATGCCACGATTGCCCAGCTGCTGATTCCGGTCGAAGACTTCGACCGCGGGATCGCGTTCTACCGTGACGTGCTCGGCCTCCCCTTTCTGTTCGCGGCGCCGCCGCAGATGGCGTTCTTCATGTGTGGAAACGTGCGCCTGCTGGTCGGCGTGATGCCGGCGGGAGAGAACCCGCAGCGCGGCTCGGCCATCTATTTCCGGGTGCCCGACATTCAGGAGGTGTATGCCTCGCTGAGCGCGAAGGGCGTGAAATTCCGCGCCGCGCCGCACCTCGTCCATCGCACCCCGACCTCCGAGCTGTGGCTCTCGGAATTCACCGACCTGGATGGCAACCAGCTCGCATTGATGAGCGAGAGCGCGATCGCCGGTTCATGAAGCGCCTCCGCACCTATCTGCTCACCGGGCTGCTGGTGCTGGCGCCCACGGCGGTCACGCTGGCGGTGTTCTATCGTCTGCTCAACTGGGTCGACAATCTCCTCGGCCGCTACCTGCGCTTCGCCGCGCTCGACTATCACCGCATCCCCGGGCTGGGCCTGCTCGCCACCCTGCTGTTGCTGCTGATCGTGGGGTGGGTCGCGTCGTGGATCGGTTCCCGCCCGCTGCTCAGGATGTGGGACTCGATGATGCAGCGCATCCCCGGCGTCGGGCTGGTCTACGGCTCGACGCGATCGCTGGGTGAAGCGTTTCTCAACGATCGGAGCGAGCCGCCGTTCAAGCAGGTGGTGCTGGTGCCCTGGCCGTCGCCGGGGATCTGGCGCGTGGGCTTCGTCACCGGCCGCGTTCAGCCCGATCTGCGCGAACGGCTCGGCGAGGACGTCGAGGTGGTGTTCGTGCCGCACACGCCGAATCCCGCGTCGGGCTTCGTCCACTACTTTCCGAAGAAAGACGTGATCCGGCTCGACTGGCCGATCGAGGACGGGCTCAAGGTGGTGGTGTCGGGCGGCGTCGTGCAGCCCAGCCAGATCGCGACGCCGCGCGGCTGAGCACGCACCCCGCGCCTCGCGTGATTGGACCGCTCCGCTAGACTGCGGGGCGATGGCGCTCCTCACCACCGAAGGCATCGTCCTCAAGGCCCAGCCGCTCGGCGACACCAGCCGGATCGTCACCGTCTACACGCGCGATCACGGGCTCCGCAAGGTAGTCGCCAAGGGCGCGCGCAAGACCCCGAGCCGGTTCGGCTTCGCGCTCGAGCCGCTGTCGCGCTCGCGGCTGGTGTGCTACCTCAAGGCCGACCGCGACCTGCATCTCCTCTCGCAGGCCGAGGTGCTCGATCCGCTCGGCAGTCGGCTCTCGGATCTGACCCGCCTTGCGCACGCTCAGGCGGCGCTCGAGATCGTGGATCGGCTGGTGTGGGGCGAGGAGCCGCACCCCGAGCTCTTCGATCTGCTCCGCCAGACGCTCGAAGGCTGCGCGGAGGCGCCGGTGGCGGCGCTTCCGGCGGTGACGCTCGCTTTTCAGCTCCAGCTCGCGAGCCTGCTCGGCTATCGCCCGCGGCTCGACGCGTGCGCCAGCTGCGGCGGCGCGCTGTCGCCGCGGCGATGGTTCTCGGCGGCCCGCGGCGGACTGCTCTGCGACTCGTGCGCCGCGCGCGAGCCGGGCGTGATCACGCTGTCGGCCGACGCGCTCGGGGGCCTCGCCTTGCTTCTGTCGCGCCCGGTGACCGAGGCCGGCGACTACGTCGAGCTCAATCGCTGGGGCGAGCTGCTCAAGGTGGTGGAGGCGTTTCTTCGCACGCATTTCGATCGCTTCCATGGATTGCGATCGCTCGAAGTCCTAAAGTCCCTCCCCGAGACGCGGTCGTGACGGCCGCGTGACTCGCCCCGCCCAACCACGGAGGTTGAACTTTGAACACGGCCGCGGTTTCTCCCAAGTCGCGCCTGGTCGCGGTGCTGCTGTGCTTCTTTCTCGGCGGCCTGGGCGCTCATCGCTACTACGTCGGCAAGATCGGCACCGGCCTGCTGATGCTGTTCACGTTCGGCGGCTGCGGGATCTGGTATCTGATCGATCTCATCATGATCGTGACCGGAAATTTCACCGACAAGGAAGGCCGGCGCGTGTTCAAGTGGACCGAGCCGGGATCGGTGTAGAGCATGGAGGGCACTCACGGCGCGACCGTCGACGCTCGCGCGCCCGGATTCGGCGGCGTCGAGCGGGCTCACCATCACGAGGCGGATCCGATCGAGCGGCGGCAGCCGACGGGATGTGACGCGCCGGGCTGAGGGGATGCGCGTTCCGTTCACCGAAGCGGCATTCTTCGCGGTCTTCGACGACTAGAACGCCCGGCTGTGGCCGGCGCTCGCGCCGCTGCGTACCGAGCTTCAGGATTGCTTGCCCGACCACGCTGCTCACCGCCGGCCTACCGATGAGCCTCGAGGCCGGCAAGCACCGCGAGATCTCGATCATTCCGATCCTCCGGGCGCTCATTGGGGGCTCGGCGGCGATCCCGATTCGAGCCGCTCCCGATATTCTGCTGGTGCCTGCCGGCGGGGCGATGGTGTGGCGCTTTTTCGAGCCGTCGAGCCTGCGCTAGACTGCGCGGCTCGTTCCCGGCCACCGCCTTCCGCAGACGCGAGGTATCTGGGCTCGCATGTCCACGCTCGATCCACGCCGTTCGCTCCAGGAGATGATGCTCGCG
>DATKAB010000195.1 GCA_035498555.1 Candidatus Sulfotelmatobacter sp. | reverse complement strand
CAGCAGATGACCGGCGAGAACCGGAACGAGTTTCTGCTGCGCATGAAGGAGGAGCCGGGGCAGCGCGACCTGTTCGGCGAGATCTCGGCGGCGATCCAGAAGGCGCACCCGGGCATTCAGGTCGAGCTGCGGCGCACCGAGCACGTCGGGCCCAAGGTGGGCGGCGAGCTGAGGCAAAAGGCGGTCTGGGCGGTGCTGTGCAGCCTGGGCGTCATTCTCCTTTACGTCGGCATCCGCTATGAGTTCAAGTATGCGTTCGGCGCCGTGGTCGCCTTGTTCCACGACGTGTTCGTGACGCTGGGCATGCTGTGCTTCACCCACCGGGAGGTCTCGCTCACGGTGCTCGCGGCCCTGCTCACCATCGCCGGCTACTCGATCAACGACACCATCGTGGTCTTCGACCGTATCCGGGAGCGCTCGAAGGCTCTCCGCAAGGAGAAGCACTCGCGCGTCATGGACATCGCGGTCAACGAGACGCTGTCGCGGACCATCATCACCGCGTTCACCGTGTTCCTCAGCGCGCTTGCCCTGTTCATCTTCGGCGGCGAGGTGCTGCGGGACTTCTCGTTCGCCATGCTGGTCGGCACGGTGTTCGGCACCTACTCGTCGGTGTACGTGGCCAGCGCCCTCGCGCTCGACAGCTGGATCGCGCTGGATCGTCGCAAGGGCATTCAGGCGGAATGACCGGGGAAAGGAACGTCATGCCGCGCATCACCACGCTCGCGGCCGCATTGGCGGTGGCCGCCGTGCTGGCGAGCTGTTCCAAGAAGACTGCGGTGGATCCGAGCTACACCATGCCGGAGGGAACCCGTTCGCCCCGCCTCCAGCTGATCACCAACTTCGACCTGCCCAATGCCGTCATCACCGTCAAGGATCGCGGCCGCATCGGTGTTCCCGACTTCGTTCCCGACTCCACCAACGCCGACTCGATCGTGCTCGACCCCGATACCGGCGCGCCCCAGATCCGGTACGTCCAGCAGTACACGCCTTCGACGATTCGCGGCACGATCATCAATCAGACTTCCGCGGAAGGCATGCAGATGTTCCGCACCACCTCGAGCGGCGGGGTCTACCAGTTCCTGGATTTTCCGGTGCCGGTCCAGAAGCGCTTCCTCGACAAGCTCGCCGAGACCTACTTCTTCACCGACCCCGACGCCGGGCGCTTGAGCGGCGCCAGCTACTTCGCGCGCGGACTGATCGGCGGGATCGCGGGCAGCAGCTCGCCGCTCTCCAATCCCAGCCAGCCGCTCACCAATTCCATCGCCGAGATCGTCTACACGGCGAACCGTAACGGGACCGTCACCCCGATTTCCGGGCCTCCGGCGCCTCCGGAGTCCACTTTCACCATGCAGTGGCTGACGATTCCGGGAGCTTCGACCTACTGGATCAGCGTCTTCCAGTATCTGACCAATCTCGTGGACCTGAACGAGCGCATTTACACCGGTCAGCCGCAGATCCTCTCGCCGATCAAGTCGCGTGACGTGTTCTTCGGTTCGCTCCCGGCCTCGGCGGCCAGCTTCATGACCTACAAGTTCGGCGATCCCAGCGCGACCATTTACACCTACCGGACTCCGCATCTCGGCCAGGTCTACTACGTCAGAATTGCCGCGGTCAACGCGCAGGGGCAGCTGATCGGGATGACCACGGGGCCGACGATTCTGCAGACGTCCGACTTGCTCAGGATCCAGGATTCGCGGGACTATTTCTTCATATTCGGGAGCGGCATCTACGATATGTTCTCCCGCGGGGCCGTATTCGTGAGTCCGGGGGCCCAGTAGCCGCGCGCTCGCTTCGACGTCAGGGTGGGCCCGCGCATCGTGCGGTGGCCGCGCGAGAGGAATAGAGTCGTCATGAACGCGGACCTGGTTCGCGATCGGCCGCGAACGTCGCACCCGGGTGGAGCGCGCCACCCCGGCGGCCGGGCGGTGCTCCTCGCGTTGTTCGTTTCCCTGTTCGCCCCCACCCCGGGCCCGCTCCTCGACCCCCTCGGGCCTGCCGCGGCCCGAGCCGACGCCACTCCCGCCGGCGCCAACGCCTTCGGCGTCGCCCGCCTCAAGTACGGCGGGGGTGGCGACTGGTACGAGGACCGCACTTCGCTCCCAAACCTGATGCGCGCCCTCAAGGAACGCACCACCATCCCGGTGGCGGGCGATCGAGAGGCGGTGGTCGAGCCGGGTTCCGCGAACCTCTTCCAGTACCCGTTCGTGTTCGCCTGCGGGCACGGCAACATGAAGTTCACGCCCGACGAGGTCGAAAACGTGAGGAAGTGGCTGCTGTCGGGGGGCTTCCTGTGGGTGGACGACGACTTCGGGATCGACCCGTCGTTCCGGCGCGAGATGAAACGTGTGTTTCCGGACAATCCGATCGTCGAACTCCCCTTCGACCATCCCATTTTTCACGGGCTTTACGACTTTCCCGGCGGATTGCCCAAGATACACGAGCACGACGGCGGCCCGGCGCGAGGCTTCGGGATTGTCGCGAACGGAAGGCTGGTCGTATTCTATACGTTCGACACCGACATTGGAGATGGCCTGGAGGACGAGGAAGTCCATCACGATCCGCCGGAGAAGCACGAAGCGTCGATCCGCACGGGCATCAACATCGTCCAGTACGCGATGACGCACTGACTCGGTTCCGGCAGCGGGCCGCCTCGTACACGACATGAGCACACGCGCGCCCCTGAACTCGCTCCACTCGGGTCTCTCCCGCCCTCACGCCGATCACGCACGCCGCCGGGCGCTGCGATTCGCGCTGCGCGGCGCCGCGGCCATCGCGGTGGCCGTGGTCCTGCTGGTGCTCGCGGGCCTGCTGCTCCCCTTGTCGCCGGTCTCGGCGGCGATGCGCCTCGGCGTTTTCGCGCTGGTGGCGCTGGCCTCCCTGGCCTGGGCAGCGCTCGCCACCGCGCGCTCGTCCGAGAGCCTCGACGGCTTCCTCGAGCGCGTGGAGTCGCGCTTCCCCGAGGTCCGCTCGTGGCTCCGGAATGCGCTCGACCTCGAGCGACATCCTCCGGCCGGCACCTCGGCCGAGCTGGCCTCCGCGCTGCGAGCGGAGACCGTGCGCCGCCTGGCCACGGTGCCGATCCGGAGCCTGCGCCCGGCGATCGCGCCGCGCCTCCCGCTGCTCACCGCCGGCGGCTCGCTGCTGGTGCTGCTGCTCGCGACCTGGGCGAGTCCGCAGCGCACGCTCCTGTCGTGGAATTCGCTGTGGCAGCCCTCGCTCGCCGCTCCGCCGATTCGGCTCGCGGTCGAACCGGGCTCGGTCCGCATCACGCCGGGCGCTTCGCTGGTGGTGCGGGCGCGCGTGTGGGGCACCGCGCACGCGCCGAAGCTCTCGCGCGACGCCGGCGAGTCGCCCTCCGCCGAGGCCGAGGGCACCGATCACGACGGCGCCCGGCGCTGGCGCTTCGAGCTGGCGCAGCTCACCCGCCCGAGCCGCTACCGCGTCGAAGCCGGCAACGTGCGAAGTCCGATCTACTTGATCGATCTGGCCGGCGAACCGCAACCGGTGGGCTTCGAGATCGAGGTGCGCCCGCCGGCCTATGCGCGACTTCCGGTTCAACGGGGCGCCGCGACCCGCGGCGATCTCGAGGCGCTGCGCGGCTCGCGCGCGGTGGTCGAGGTCACCTTCGATCGCGACCTGACCGCGCTCACCGCGCGTCTCGACCACGGCAACGTTCCGCTCGAGTTCCGGGCGCTCAGCCCGCGACGATGGCGCGGCGAGGTGCCGGTGCGCGAGGAGGGCGTCTACGAGCTGGCCGCGAGCGCCCCGAGCGGTGCCGCTTCCTATCGCTATCGCATCGCGCCGCTCGCCGACGCGCCGCCGGTGATCACGGTGCGCGTGCCCGAGCGCGACGTGGATCTGCCCGCCGGGCAGCAGGTGCCGCTCGACGTGCTGGCTCAGGACGACCTCGGCCTCACCGAGCTCAAGCTCCAGTTCCGCAAGGAAGCCGACAGGCCCTGGGCCGACGTGCCGCTCGCGCGCTTCGCCGGCCAGCCGCGCGAGGGCGAGGTCCGCTCGCGCTGGGACGCCTCGGGGCTCGGGCTGCTGCCCGGCGAGAGCGCGTCGTTCCGCTTCGCCGCCTACGACAACAACGCGATCTCGGGACGCGGCCTGGCGCTGAGCCAGGTGTTCGAGCTGCGCTTCCCCTCGCTGAGCGAGGTTTACAAGAGCATCGAGGAGACGCACGCCGGCGTGCAGCAATCGCTCGAGAAGCTGGCGGACCAGACGCGCGAGCTGCAGAAGAACCTCGAGCGCATGGAGCGTCAGGCGCCGAAGCCGGGCGCCCAGAGCTCGCCGGCCTACGAGCGCAGCCAGGACATGAAGAGCGCGCTCGAGCGCCAGCAGGAGATCAACCAGCAGATGAATCAGGCACTGAGCGACCTCAAGCAGAGTCTCGAGCAGGCCAACGAGCGCGACGCGTTCCACGACGAGCTGCAGCGCAAGATGCAGGAGCTGGCCGATCTCATGAAGCAGATCCAGTCGCCCGAGTTCAAGGAAGCGCTGCGCAAGATGCAGGACGCTCTCGAGCGCATGGATCGCCGCGCGATGGAGCAGCAGCTTCCCGAATGGCGCGATCAGAACAAGGAAATGCTGGCCAACCTCGAGCGCACCATCGAGCTGCTCAAGAACCTCCGCCAGGAGGAACAGATCGAATCACTCGCCCGGCGCGCCGACGAGCTGGCCCAGAAGCAGGACGCGCTGAATCAGGAGCACCAGTCGCCCTCGAATCCCGACGCCGCCAAACGCGACGCCGAGAATCGCGACCTCGCCCAGCGCCAGAGTCAGGCCGCCGACGACAGCAAGCAGCTCGCCCAGGACACCAAGCAGCTGAGCCAGCAGCTCGACTCGCAGCAGGAGCAGCAGCAGGCCGACGAGGCCGCGCAGGAGCTGGAGCAGAACGCGGCGCCCGAGCAGCAGGATGCCTCCGAGCAGGCCGGTGAGAACCAGAAATCCAAGGCCAGCCAGTCCGGCCAGCAGGCGAGCCAGAGCATCAAGCGCGCCGCGAGCAAGCTGCAGCAGATGGCGCAGAACCATCAGCAGCAACAGCAGCAGGTGGACCTGGCCGCGGTGCGGCGCGCGGCGCAGGATCTGGTTTCGCTGCAGCGCGCGACCCAGGAGAATCTCGATTCCAACGATCCCGCCTCGCAGCGCGCCGATCGCCAGACCGACCTGGCCGACGGCACCGCGAGGGTCGCCGACTCGCTGAGCGCGCTGGCCGAGCACACCCCCTTCATCAGCCCGCGCCTGCACGAAGCGCTCGGTCACGCGATGGAGAGCCTGTCGCAATCGGGGCGCGAGCTCGACACCGGCAACCGCGAGCGCGGCGAGCAGCAGGGACAGGAAGGAAGCACGGCGCTCAATCAGGCGGTGCTCGAACTGCGGCGCACGGAACAGTCCATGTGCCAGAAGCCGGGCCAGTCCCAGGGCAAGCCCAACTCGCAGGGCGGCTCGATGGCGCAGCGCATGGGACAGATGAGCCAGGATCAGTCGCGCCTCAATCAGGAGACGCAGGGCGTGGCGCGCCGGCTCTCGCAGCAGATGGAGCAGTCGATGGGCAACAGCCAGGAGCTGCAGCGGATCGCTCAGGAACAGCAGCGTCTTCGCGAACAGCTCGAGCAGATCGCCAAGGAGCAGGACGAATCTCGTCCCGAGGAGCCCAAGCTGCTCGGACGCCTCGACCAGACCCAGCAGGAGATGAAAGAGGTCGAGGAGGCGTTGCGCGACGGGCACACCGACGATGAGATCCAGCAGAAGCAGCAGCACATCCTGTCCAAGCTGCTCGACGCCCAGCGCTCGGTGAATCGTCGCGACTACGAGCCGCAGCGCGAGTCGCGGCCTGGAGAGGATCTGGCGCGCTCTTCGCCCGCGCCGCTCCCCGCCGATCTGCTGCGCGAGAACGACCGGCTGCGCCTCGACCTGTTGAAAGCCGACGCCGATCGCTATCCGGCGCAGTACCGGACCTTCGTCGAGAGCTACCTGCGCGCGCTGAACGGACGCTCCCAGTGATTCGCGGGCGGGCCGCAGTGCTCGCGGCGCTCGTGCTCCTGTTGGCGGGCTCGGCAGCCGCCCAGCCCCAGCGCGCCCCGCAGCCGTTCGACCCTGGCCGGCCGCTGATCCTCGAGGTGCCGGGAACCCCCAGCACGCCCTCGTCGCACCCCCTGACGCCGCTCGACCCCGGGCAGATGGAGGTGGTGCGCCGCGCCGAGCAGCAGCGCCTCGCCGGAAAGTACGACGACGCACGCAAGCTGCTCGCGTCGCTGCCGGCGAACGTCCAGCACCATCCGCTGGTGATCACCGAGCGCGCGCGGCTCGAGCTGGCGGCCGGCAACTGGAACGCGGTGGTTCAGCTGGGCGCCGAGCGGCGCTCGCAGCGTGACTCGCTGCTGATCGGCCGCGAGCTGGTGGACGCCTACGAGCACCTCAATCGCTCGCGCGAAGCGAGCCAGGTGGTGACCGAGGTGTGGGCGGCGGCGCCGGTCGAGGAGAACTGGGCGATGCGCGAACTGGAGCGCCTGGCGCCGAGCGACGCTCATGCGGGGCGCGACGGCGTGCGGCGCGCGCTGGAGCGCGAACCGCAGCGCACCGATCTCGCGCGCGGGCTGGCGCAGCTCGAATGGATGGGCGGCGACATGCACGCGGCGCTCAAGGTGCTGCACGATCTCGATCGTGGCGAGCGCGGCCCGCGCAATCGCTGGGCGTTCGCCGAGAACCTGTTGATCCGCAGCACGGCGCGCGACTCGAGCGGCGCATTCGAAGTGTTCCTCGACATGGTGGCGGATCCGACCCAGGACCCGAGCTATCGCGTCACGGCCGCGCAGCGCTACTGGTCGCTGCTCGCGGTGCGCGGCCAGCAGGTCGAGGGCGCCCCCCGTTTCTATCAGGCGCTGAAGGACGTGCCCGCCGATCGCTGGGGCGGCCCGATGGTGGTCGAGGTGGCGCGAGCGCTCCGCCAGGGCGGCGACACCGCCGACGCGCGCGCGCTGCTGAACGGCGCCTCGAGCGGCCCGCAGGCGCGCGCCGACGTGCTGCTCGAGCGCGGGCTCGCCGACCTGCGCGACGGCCCGCCCGAGAAGGCGCTCGAGGCCTTGAAGCCGGGGCCGCACGGGAGCGACGATCAGATCTTCCAGTATGCCGAGGCGCTGTTCTTCGCCGGGCAGCCCGATTCGGCGCTGGTCTGGTACCAGAAGGCGTCCGAGAACCCTGCCGGGGAGCACACCGGGGCGGCGCTCGAGCGGATCTACCTGCTCGAGGACGCCAGTCCCAGGTCGGCGTTGCCGGCCTTCGGGCGCGTGGAGTACGAACGGTGGCGCGGCTCGTCGAAGCACGGACTGGCGATGGCCGAGTCGCTGTGGCAGAGCCTGCCGCGCGGAGCGCTGTGGGCTCAGGCGGCGATGATCGTGGTGGACGAGCGCGACGCGCTCGGCGACCCGCGCGGCGCGGTGGCGATGGCCCAGATGGTGGCCGATTCGCTGCCGGACGATCGGCTGGCGCCGCTTGCCCGGCAGCGGGCGGGCGATCTCTATACGACCCGGCTCAAAGAGGATGCGAAGGCGGTCGAGCAGTACGAAGCGTGTCTGGCCCGCTACCCCAAGGCCTGGAACGCGCCCGAGGTGCGGCGGAGGCTCGAAGAGCTGCGCCGAACCCGGCGCTTCTGAATCGAAGGGAACATGATCCGCATCATTTCATTTCCGGGACGACGGCCCCAGCGGGGCTCGCGAGTGGCCGGGTTCCTCAGCCTGATGATCGCGATGGCCGTGACCGCGATGGTCGCGATGATCGCGTGGATGACCTATCGCATCGCGCGCGGCATGATCCAGCGGCGGGTGGCGAAGGGCTGGGCCAGCCTGCGCGCGGATTCGCCCGCGCCCGGGGTGAAGCGGGGCGAAGGCTCGGAGCTGGCAAGGAAACGCGAGCGTTCCTCCGCCGAGATCCTCGACGGCTTGCCGATCGCGTTCCTGCTCGCGGGCGCGCTCTCGTCCACGGCGCTGATCGGCTTCGGCGCCGCCGCCGGCCTGGCGCTCTCGGCCACTCCCGCTTCCGCCAAGTGGCTGGTGCCGATGGACGACAAGCAGACCGATCACCTGCGCGCCTACGGGCTCACGTTCTGGGTGCTGACCCACGGCGCCAAATGCGAATGGCTGCTCAATTATCGCGGCGGCTCGTTCCTGCTCCCCGACGGCGACGACATCGAGCGCGAAGCCAACGTGCGCGGCGTGACCATCGAGCCGATGGGTGGCGCGGCCGAGGCCTCGATGCGCGCCGAGATCGCCGACAACAACATGGAGTCGATCATCCTCGAGAAGGCGCCCAAGGTCGCCGTCTACATTCCGCCCAACACGCCGCCCTGGGACGACGCGGTGACGCTGGCGCTCAAGTACGCAGAGATTCCCTATGCCACGGTCTGGGACGAGGAAGTGTTGCGCGGTGAGCTGTACAAGTACGACTGGCTGCACCTCCATCACGAAGACTTCACCGGTCAGCACGGCAAGTTCTACGGGCCGTATCACACCTTCCCTTGGTATCGCGAAGAGGAAGCGGTACAGAACGCGATGGCCCACAAGCTCGGCTTCGCCAAAGTGACCCAGCTCAAGGCCGCGGTGGCGGTGGCGATCAAGGACTTCATCGGCAAGGGCGGATTCATGTTCGGCATGTGCTCGGCCACCGATACGTACGACATTGCGCTGGCGGCCGAGGGCCTGGACATCGTGGATCGCGTCTACGACGGCGACGGCGTGGATCCTACTGCGCAGAAGAAGCTCGACTATTCGCGAACGCTGGCGTTCAAGAACTTCCGCCTCGAGACCGATCCGATGATCTACAAGTTCTCGGACATCGACATGACCCAGGAGGCCTCGCTGCGCGGGCCGAACAGCGTATTCACGTTGTTCGATTTCTCGGCCAAGAACGACCCGGTCGCCTGCATGCTGGTTCAGGACCACGTCGCCGCGGTGCCGGAATTCCTCGGCCAGAGCACGGGTTTCCGCCGCAGCCTGATCAAGAGCGGCGTGCTGGTGCTGGCCGAGGTCGAAGGCACCGACGAGGTGAAGTATCTGCACGGCGATTTCGGGCGCGGCACGTTCACCTTCCTGGGCGGGCACGATCCCGAGGACTACCAACACATGGTCGGCGATCCGCCCACCGATCTCTCGCGCTACAAGCACTCGCCCGGCTATCGGCTGATCCTCAACAACGTGTTGTTCCCCGCCGCCGAGAGGAAGAAGCAGCGGACCTGAGCGGCATGTCCCGGCCGCGCCACGAAGGAGCCGCCGTGATTCCAAGCCCTAGACTCGCCGCTTCCCGAGCCCTTGGAACCGCGCTGTTCGCGTTCGCCGCTCTGGCCGCGGGCTGCGCGAAGAGCAGCTCGCCTACCGCGCCTGGGCCGACCCGCTCCTACTTCATGGGCTTCACGGCGATCCCGCCCAAGGCCGATTTCTCGCTCCAGCTCCAGACGCTCGACGCCTGGACGCCACGCGCCGACGCCGCGCTGATCCTGAACGAGCCGCCGTGGGATTCGCTGCTGGCCGGCACGCGCGCCGATTCGATCGTGATCCGCCAGCAGAAGGGGCTCGGCGACTACTACCGCGCGAAGGGCCTCCGCATCGTGGTGAGCCTCGATCCCACCAACGGCCTCGATCGCTCGAGCGATTCGGCGCCGCTGGTGGCCGCGGGCCGCAGCCTGACCGAGCCGGCGATCCAGCACCTGTATCGCGCCTACGCGGTGGCGCTCGACACCATCGTCCGTCCCGACTACTTCAGCGTCGGCTCCGAGACCAACCTGGTGCGCGCCGTGGCGCCGCCCCCGCTCTACGCCGCCGAGGTCCAGAACGCGGCGAGCGCCGCCAGCGCGATCCGCGCGGTGGACCCGAACGTCAAGCTGTTCACCACCGTGCAGGTCGAGGTGGCGTGGGGCCGGCTGGTGCCCGACTCGAGCTTCGCCGGCATCGTCCAGGATCGAACCGACTTCGCGTTCGAGGATGCGCTCGGGCTCTCGTCGTATCCCTATCTCGCCGGCTTCGCCGATCCCGACAGCCTGCCGAGCGACTACTACACGCGACTCACCCTGGGCGCGCCGATCCCGCTGCTCAAGATCGAGGGCGGCTGGTCGTCCACCACCGTGAGCAGCACCGTGACTTCACCCGACATGCAGCGGCGCTACATCGTCCGCGAGGGGCAGATGCTCCAGGACGCAGGCGTCCTGGCGTGGTTCCAGATCACGTTCACCGATCTGGACCTCACCTCGTTCCCGCCGTCGGTGGCGCCGTTCGCTTATCTCGGGCTGGTGGACGTGTCGCTGGCCGCGAAGCCGGCGCTGGCGGAGTGGGACGCGTATTTCAAGCGCCCGAGGAGGTAACCCGGGAGCCTGGCCAGAGAACGACCCCGCGCGAACATCGAGTCACCGCGATTCGCCAGGTCCGTCCTGGTGAATCGCCGCGACCCCCGCCACGTTGATCGCGGTCTTCACCGATTGCGCGATGAAGCACTGCTCGTGGGCCTCATGGTGCAGCCGCTCGAGGCTCGCGGCGTCGGGCGGGCCGGTCGTGCCCCAGGTGATCTTCGGGTTCAGCGTCACCGCGCTCACCCACGGCACCTTGTGCTCGTTCGGCGTCATCTGGCCGACCGCCTCGTCCTCGTAGGCCACGACGTCGAGGCCGGCGCGGTACGCGAGCCACACGAACGTGAGCATGTGGCAGCTCGAGATCGCGGCCACGAACGCTTCCTCGGGATCGACGTTGGCGGGATTCGAGAACGGCGGGCGCACCGCCGCCGGCGACGACGACGCCGGCACGGTGACGCCACCGTCGAAGCTCCAGGTGTGCTCGCGGGAGTAGCGGCCCTTCAGGAACTCGGACCCGGATGCCTGCTGCCAGCGGATCGTGGCGCGATGCTCGGACATATTCTCTCCTTCCGCGGCCTCGAATCCGGCGCGGTGGCCGCTACGCCGGCTGCTTCTCGGCGTGCATCTCCTGAAGACTCGCGACGTCGAGCGCATGATTGGCCATGCGCGCTTCGATCGCGGCGGCGGCCGCAGCGGCGCCCGGCAGGGTGGTGATGCAGGGCACGTTGTGCTGCACCGCGGCGGTGCGGATCGCCCAGCCGTCGCGAAACGCCGCGCCGCCGAGCGGCGTGTTGATCACCAGCTGGATCTCACCGCTCTTGATGGCGTCCACGATGTTGGGCCGGCCCTCGCTCACCTTGAGGACCGTCTCGATCTCGAGCCCGGCCTCGCGCATGGCGGCGGCGGTGCCGCGCGTGCCGGCGACCTGAAATCCCAGCGCGATCAATCGCTTGACCGTCGGCACCACCGCCTGGCGGTCACGCTCGTTGACGCTCACGAACGCGGTGCCGCTGACCGGCAGCCGCGTGCCGGCCGAGAGCTGCGCCTTGTAGAACGCCGTGCCCAGATCGAGCGCGCTGCCCATCACCTCGCCGGTGGATTTCATCTCGGGCGAGAGCTTGGGATCGACACCCGGGAACTTGATGAATGGGAACACCGGAGCCTTCACGTGAAAGCGGCCGACGCTGAGGTCGCGCTCGATGCCCATCTCGCGCAGCGTCGAGCCGAGCATCAGCCGAGTGGCGATGCGCGCCAGCGGCACGCCGGTGGCTTTGGCCACGTAGGGCACCGTGCGTGACGCACGCGGATTCACCTCGAGCACATAGAGCTTGCCGTCGGCGATCGCGAATTGGACGTTCATCAGGCCGACCACGCCCAGCGCCTTCGCCATGGTGCGCGTCACGTCCTTGATCTGGGCGAGAAGCGCGCCGTCGATCGAATAGGCCGGCAGCACGCAGCTCGAGTCGCCGCTGTGTACACCGGCCTCCTCGATGTGCTGCATGATGCCGGCGATCACGCACTCCTTGCCATCGGCCAGTGCATCCACGTCCACCTCGATCGCGTTCTCGAGGAAGCGGTCGATCAGGATGGCGCCCCTGGGTGCCCGCTCCAGCGCCTCGGTCATGTAGTGGCGCAGCTCGGCAGCGTCGTAGACCACCGCCATGCCGCGACCGCCGAGCACGAACGAGGGTCGTACCAGCAGCGGGAAACCGAGCGACTTGGCCGCGGCTTCGGCCTCGGGGAGCGAGCGCGCGATGGCATGCTCGGGGTGCGCGATCTGGTGGCGATCGAGGAAGGTGGCGAAGCGCTCGCGATCCTCGGCCAGATCCACCGAGTCGGGCGGCGTACCGAGGATCGGCACGCCGGCGCGATGGAGCGGCATGGTGAGATTGAGCGGGGTCTGCCCGCCGAACTGAACGATCACGCCGGCGGGCCGCTCCTTCGCGACGATCTCGAGCACGTCTTCCAACGTCAGCGGCTCGAAGTAGAGGCGATCGCTGGTGTCGTAGTCGGTGGAGACGGTCTCGGGATTGCAGTTGACCATCACGCTCTGTACGCCGGCGTCGCGCAGCGCGAACGAGGCGTGGCAGCAGCAGTAGTCGAACTCGATCCCCTGCCCGATGCGATTGGGCCCGCTGCCGAGGATCACCACCTTGCGCGTGTCGCCCGGATCGCTCTCGTCCTCCTGGTCGTAGCTCGAATAGAGGTAGGGCGTGAACGACTCGAACTCGGCGGCGCAGGTGTCGACCCGCTTGAACACCGGGCGAATGCCGGCGGCGTGGCGCCTCTCGCGAACCTGGGTCTCGTCGCTGGCGGTGAGATAGGCGAGCCGGCGATCCGAGAAGCCGTACTGCTTGGCGCGGCGCAGTTCCGCGTCGCTCATCTGTTCGAGCGACTGCCCGCGCAGCTTGTGCGCCAGGTCGGCGAACTGCTGCACCTGATCCAGGAACCACGGGTCGATCGCGGTGAGCGTGTTCAACTCTTCCACGCTCCAGCCCTGCTCGAACGCGTGGACCACGAGGTGCAACCGGTTCTCGTTGGGCGTGCGCAGCAGGCGCTCAAGCGACTCACGGCTCATGTCGCCGGGCCGGAACGGCCGCATGGCCTCCAGCGAGCGCAGCGCCTTGAACAGCGATTCCTTGAAGGTGCGTCCGATCGCCATCACCTCACCCACCGACTTCATCTGCGTGCCGAGCGTGGTGTCGGCGCCCGGGAACTTCTCGAACGCGAACTTGGGGATCTTGGTGACCACGTAGTCGAGCGTTGGCTCGAACGCCGCCGGCGTCTTGCGGGTGATGTCGTTGGCGATCTCGTCGAGCGTGTAGCCGACCGCGAGCCGCGCCGCGATCTTGGCGATCGGAAAGCCGGTGGCCTTGCTGGCCAGGGCCGACGATCGCGACACGCGCGGGTTCATCTCGATCACGATCAGCCGGCCGTTCTCGGGATTGACCGCGAACTGAACGTTCGATCCGCCGGTGTCCACGCTCACGCGCCGCATGATCGCGGCCGCGGCGTCGCGCATGCGCTGGTACTCGCGGTCGGTCAGGGTCTGGGCCGGCGCCACGGTGAGCGAATCGCCGGTGTGAACCCCCATCGGATCGAAGTTCTCGATCGAACAGATCACCACCACGTTGTCGCGCGAGTCGCGCATCACTTCCAGCTCGTACTCCTTCCAGCCGAGCAGCGACTCTTCGACCAGCACCTCGCCGGTCGGCGACAGGTCGAGGCCGCGGCGCAGGATCGTCTCGCACTCCTCGGCGTTCCAGGCAATGCCGCCGCCGGCGCCGCCGAGCGTGAACGAGGGCCGCAGCACCACCGGGAAGCCCAGCTCCTCGGCAAACGCGAGCCCTGGCTCCACCTCGTTCACCAGCTTGCTGAGCGGCACCTCGAGCCCGATCTCGATCATGGCGCGCTTGAACTCGTCGCGCGCCTCGGCGATGCGGATCGCCTCGACGCTCGCGCCGATCACTTCGACGCCGTGCTTCTCGAGCACGCCCTGGCGCTGGAGCGCCAGCGCCAGATTGAGCGCGGTCTGGCCGCCGACCGTGGGCAGGATCGCGTCGGGTTTCTCGCGCGCGATGATGGATTCGAGCACTTCCGGAACCAGCGGCTCGATGTAGGTGCGATCGGCCAGCTCGGGGTCGGTCATGATCGTGGCCGGGTTCGAGTTCACCAGCACGACTTCGTAGCCGTCGGCGCGCAGCGCTTTGGTCGCCTGTGTCCCCGAATAGTCGAACTCGCAGGCCTGGCCGATCACGATCGGGCCCGAGCCGATCACCAGGATGCGCTTGAGATCGTCGCGGCGTGGCACTAGCGCTCGCCCTCGCGCCACTCGCGCATCATCGCGGTGAAGCGGCCGAA
>DATKAB010000194.1 GCA_035498555.1 Candidatus Sulfotelmatobacter sp. | reverse complement strand
CGCGCCAAACTCGAGAGCGATGACTTCGGCCCCGATTTCACCATCAGGCTGATGTACACTCTCGCCAAGTCCTGGGCGGTAGTGGAGATCCTCGGGCTCACTGCTTCACAAAACTCCTCAAATTTCTGAACCGGCGTGACGTTGGAAATTCGTGATGCCACGGGCCGCAATCGCCACTCGGAATGGGCCCCCTGCACACTGGGCGCTGGCATAGATTCTGCGTTCACGCCAATGAAAACGCCCCAAGCGAGTGGCACGAGGACGCGTACAAACTCCGGGAAGACAGTCTCCGGGCAAGACGATCGACAATGCCAATGAAAGTCCGCGATGTGATGACGACGTCAAACCCGGAGACCGTCCATCCGAAGGGCATGCTCGCCTTCGTGAGTACACTCCGAGCGCTTGCGATGTTGGCGATCGCTGTGGGCTGGGCTCCGGCGGCCGCTCGTTCCGCGCCACCGTCGTCCGCAAAGCTATCGGAACTGGATGCCCCTGCGGAGGGCTGTCCGTACCACTTCGATAGCGACATGCCAGCCGACACATTCTGCGTCTATCGGGGTGTTGCGTGGAATGGCGCCGGTGAAATGTGCGCAACCGATGTCGTCGTGATCTGGAGCAGTGTTGCTTCGCAAGCGCCGGCGAGTGGTGGCCCCGCCGTGGAGGCATCAGCGTCGAGCACAGAGGTCTATGTGGGATTCGTCGCTGACCCGGAACTGGTCGTCCGCGCGATCGCAGACCCTCGACAGGGCGACCATGCCGAAATGGTAGGGTATACGCTCGGAAGTGAGGAGGCTCCGCAACCACTAGCCGGACAGATCACACTGCGAGCGGTGCATCTGGGGTCGGCGGATGTGCTCAGCATAAATTTGCGCGAACCGCGACCTTTCCACCCTGGGAGCTGCACGTTCGCCTCGTACTCGGGGACGTTCCTTGGGATGATTCGACCTCCGAGCGAGAGGACGGCCTCCGTCGATTAGAGAACTCTCGCGCGCATGAAGACGATTCACGATCGCGGCCCGGCTGCGCTTCGCACCAGGCTCCGCCGCCGGTTGGCCTCACCAATTTCCGCCGACAGTTTCCGCCGAAAGTGCTTGACAGGCGCTCTGTCCGCCCCGTATCATTTTGCGCCCTGTCCTATCAAGGATGAGCCGATGGACGAGCGCGAGCATTGGATGGCGTTGGAGCGCGCCGACGGCTCGCCGTATGCGAGCCGGTTCGCTGGTATCGGGGCGTCGATCCCCGAGCGGCGGCTGCCCACCGACGAGCTGATGGCGAGCACGCGGTACCAGACGGACATCGACCTCGAGCAGCTGACCGGCGTGCGCGAGCGCCACGTGGTGAGCGTCGGCGAGGACTCCTACACGCTCGCGCTCGGCGCGGCGCGCGACGCGCTGGCGCACGCCGCGTGTGCCGCAGAGGACCTCGACATGCTGATCGTGTCGAGCATCAGCCGGCACGTCGGCGGCATGCGCCTGCAGCTCGAGCCGCCGGTCAGCGTGGCCCTCAAGGAGGCGCTTGGAGCCCGCCAGGCGATCGGCTTCGACATCTCCAACGCGTGCGCAGGGATGATGACGGGGGTCTTCATCCTCAATGACCAGATCCGCCAGGGCCGGATCCGGCGCGGGATGGTGGTCAGCGGCGAGTACATCTCCGAACTGGGCCGTAACGCCGCCCAGGAGGTACGCGACGTGATGAGCGACCAGCTCGCCTCGCTGACGCTCGGCGACGCCGGAGCCGCGGCGGTCCTCGAGCGCGCGCCGGCGGGCGCGCCGGGGATAGAGGTGGCCGGCTTCACGACGCTGTCCGAGCACAGCCGCCTGTGCGTGGCGTTCCCGGCGAAGATCGGTCCCGGCGTGACCATGCACGCGAACGCCCGGGAGATCCACCGGGTCGCCATCGAGAACGCGCTGCCGATGCTGCGCGAAGTGCTCGACCAGGCGGGCCTCGAGTTCGACCAGATCGACTACCTGGTCCCCCACCAGACGTCCGCGCGAGCGATCAACAAGGCGATGGCCGAGTTCTCCGCGGGCCTCGGCGGGGCACCCAAGCACGTGGTGATCACGGTGGATGAGCTGGGGAACACGGCGTCGACGACGCACTTCGTCGCGCTGCACAAGTACCTCGAAGAGGGCCGCTTCGCCGAGGGCGACCGGATCCTGCTCCTGTCGCTTGCCTCGGGCCTCGAGGTGGGCATCGTCATCTTCCGAGTGGATCAGCTGGCGGGGTGCTATGGGAACCATCATTGAGGCAGTCGCGACGGCCACCGCGGACGGCGAGCCGTCCGCGGGAGCGGTGGCCCTCGCCGACGCCGCCGCGCGCTCGTGCCTGGAGCGCGCGCACCGGACGGCCGACGACGTCGAGTTGCTGATCAACGCCGGCGTCTACCTCGATCGCAACATCAGCGAGCCGGCGATCGCGGCGCTGATCCAGGAGGACATCGGGGCCAACCCCGAGCAGCTGGCCGGCGCGGGCCAGGGAACCCTGTCCTTCGACGTGCGCAGCGGGGCCTGCGGCCTGCTGACCGGCATCCACCTGGTCGACAGTATGCTTGCGTCGGGGACGGTCCGCCTGGGGATGGTGGTCGCGACCGACGCGGACCCCGAGCCGGGCGTCTCAGAGGGCTTCGCCTTTCCCGCGCTCGGCGGCGCGGTGCTGTTGAGCGCCGACGCCTCGCGGCCCGGCTTCACGGCGTTCCGCTTCGCGACGTTCCCCGAGTTCGCGGAGCTGTTCCAGAGCGCGGTGGACTGGCGCGAGAACAGGAGCGGCGGGTACAACCTGCTCAGCGTCCAGATCGCCGGCGCCTACGCCGAGCGCGCGCTCGAGTGTGCGGCGTCGACCGCGCGTGAGCTCGCCGCCACCGAGCGATTCGATCTCGGCGAGGTCGACCTCCTGATCGCCACGGCGTCCGTTCCGGGCTTCGCCGGCGAGCTCGGCCGGCGCCTCGGGCTGTCCGGCGAGCGGGTCGCTTCACCCCCGGACCGCCTCGCCGGCGCGCACACGACCGCGCTGGCGGCGGCGCTCGAGTCGAGACGGCTCGCGGCCGGGCGCACGGCGCTGTTCGTCTCGGCTGGCTCGGGGCTCACCGTGGTCGCCGCGCTCTATCGGGCGTGAGCCGCGACGCAAACAGCTCGAGGCTGCAGGCGTTGCTCGCGCCCACGGGCACCGGCGAGCCGCGCATCGCGCCGGCGCGGCCGCGCGAGCTGGGGCTGCTGGCCCGGGCTGTGGCGGTCATCATCGCCCGCGTGACCGGCACCGGCCCGCCGAACATCTTCACGACGCTCGGCCGCCACCCGCGCCTGTTCCGCGCGTGGCTGCGCTACTCGGCGCACCTGATGCCGTTCGGGACGCTCCCGCGCCCCGACACCGAGCTCGTGATCCTGCGCGTTGCCTGGCGCTGCGGCTCGGCGTACGAGTGGCACCAACACGTCCCGCTGGCGCTGCGCGTCGGCTTGACGGCCGCCGAGGTTGCGGGCGCGGCCGGCGAGCCGCACGGCTTCACCGCCCGCCGGCAGGCCCTGCTCGCTGCCGTCGACGAGCTCCTTGCCGATCGAGCGTTGACCGACACGACCTGGCGTGCGGTGCGCGACGCGCTCAGCGAGCGCGAGGCGATCGAGCTGTTCCTG
>DATKAB010000193.1 GCA_035498555.1 Candidatus Sulfotelmatobacter sp. | reverse complement strand
GGCGACCGCGGGCTCGCAGCGCGGTTGGGCGAGCGTCGCCCAGCTCACGCCCGGGCCGCAGCCCGGCTCTTCTCGGCGTGCTTGATGCAGGTCTGTGAGAAGGCTTCCGCGGCCGGCGAAAGCGATCTCGACTTCTGCGTCACCAGGCAGATCTCGCGGTGAATCTCGGGCGCCGTGACGCGCCGATAGACCACTGGCCCGAGCTTCACGCGCCTCATCAGCGAATATGGCAGCACCCCCACGCCCAGGCCGTTGGCGACGAACCCCACCATGGTGTCGAGGTGCTCGACCTCGAAGACCGGGCGCAGCGTCGAATTCTCGCGCGTGTACGCGGCTTCGACGAGCTGGCGGACGCTGCTCGTGCGCCGGAACGCCACGTGGCTGAACGCGACGAGCTGGCGCCAGCTCACCGTGCGCTGCTTCGCGAGCGGATGGTCAGTCCGGCAGAGGAGGACAAGCCGGTCGTGGAAGAGCGTAAGGTGGGTGAGCGCCGGGTCTTCGCGCTTCTCCGGGGCGAGCGCGAGGTCGACCTTGCCGCTGCGCACCATGTCGATTGCCAGGTCGGAAAAGGCATCCTGCAGCTGCAACCCGACGCCCGGGTACGCGCGCTGGAAGCTCGCCACCACTTCCGGGAGAAACCCCGACGCGAGGGAAGGTGATGCGGCAACCGCGACCCGCCCGCGCCTGCCGCTCAGGTAGTCGCGGACGCTCGCGAGCTCGGCATCGAAATGCTGGAGCAAATCCTCGGCAACGGTGAGCAGCTCGCTCCCGACCGGTGTCAGCGCGACGTTGCGCGTGTCCCGGTCGAAGAGGCGCGCACCGATCGCCTCCTCGAGCTTGTGGATCGCCGCACTGAGCGCCGGCTGCGAGAGAGGGATCGCCTTGGCCGCCTCGCTGAAGCTGAGCGCGCGCGCGACGGCGATGAAGACTTCGAGCTGACGCAGGGTCACATTAATCGTCACGGTAGATAAGTCTATCCGACAAATCGATTGGACGGATAGAAGGCGGGCGCCTAAGGTACCGCTCAGGAACCTTTCCGATCGATTCGAAGCGAGGAGGCGCGCATGAGCGAAGCTGCAGCCGCAACCCGGGGCGTGACGGTCATTCCTTCGGGGATGGCGCTCGGCGCCGACGTTAGGGGAGTGGATCTGACCCGCCCCCTGGGCGCGCGCGAAGTCGACGTCATCCGCAAGGCGTGGGCGGATCACCTCGTGCTGCGCTTCCGCGGGCACCGGGGGCTGTCGCTCGAGCAGCTGGCGGCGTTCTCGCGCTACTTCGGCGAGCTCGACCGGGCCCCGATCAAGAGTGACCCGACCGGGAAGCTGTCCCCCGACGAGCATCCCGAGATCACGGTGATCTCGAACGTGGTGGTCGATGGCAAGGCGATCGGTGGGCTTGGCTCGTACGAGGCGGTCTGGCACGCGGACATGACCTACAACCCCCGGCCGCCCAAGGGGAGCGCGCTCTATGCCGTGGAGATCCCGCCCGCCGGCGGCAACACCTACTTCGCGAACATGTATCGCGCCTACGAGACGCTTCCGGGCGAACTGAAGCGCCGCGCGGAGACGCTGAAGTGCGTCCACGACGCGAGCCGCAACAGCGCGGGCGAGCTGCGCGTCGGCTTCGAGGACATCACCGATCCGCGCAGGACGGTCGGCGCCGTGCACCCTGTCGTGCGCACGCACCCGGTCACCGGGAAGAAGTGCCTCTTCCTCGGCCGGCGCCGAAACGCGTACTTGGTGGGCCTGCCGCTCGAGGAGAGCGAGGCGCTGCTCGATGCGCTCTGGACCCACGCGACGAAGCCCGAGTTCGTCTGGGGGCAGGAATGGCAGCTCGGCGACATCATCCTGTGGGACAACCGCTGCACGATGCACCGGCGTGATTCGTTCGATCCGGCCACGCGCCGGCTGCTCTACCGGACGCAGATCGCCGGCGAGGAGGTGAACTGACCAGCGTGCCGGTCGGGTGGACCACACCGGCGTGAGGTAGGGGGAGCGACCCGTGGTCATCGAGCGCGTCAAGGTCTATCAGCTCGAGTTCCCGCTGCTCGCACCGTACCGGCTCTCCTCGGGGGACCTGGTTCTGTTCGACCCCATCGTGGTCGAGGTCCGGGATGCCGACGGCCGGGAGGGATGGGGCGAGGCGCTGATCGTCCCCGGCTACACCCCGGAAAGCGTCGACGACGCCTGGAAGGTGTGCTGCGAGCTGGGCGCGCGCGTGACCGGGATGGGCCTGGAGGCCGCCCGACGCGCGGCGCTGGAGCGACTGCACGTGAGCGCCGGCGCGGTGAGCGCTCTGCTCGCGGCGCTCGACATGGTGACGCGCCACCCGCTGCTCTCGGTCGATCAGGACACCAGAGTGCCGCTCCTGGCGCCTTGCCAGGCGCACGAGCCGCCCGAGATCGACGCCGAGGTCGATCGACTGATCGCAAATGGCTTCCACACGCTAAAGGTCAAGGTCGGCTACCGGTGGCAGGACGACCTCGAACGCGTGGAACTCATCCAGCGGGCCGTGAACGCGCGCGCCACGCTCCGGCTGGACGCGAACCGCGGCTTCAGCGAGGCTGACGGCAAGGCCTTCGCTTCGCGACTCGATCCGCGCGGCATCGAACTCTTCGAGCAGCCCTGCGGCGCCGACGACTGGGCCGCGAATGCCGCCGTTGCAGCCGTGTCCACCGTGTCGGTGATGCTCGACGAGTCGATCTATGGCCTCGAGGACATCGAGCGGGCGGCGGGGGTCCCCGGCGTCGGACACATCAAGCTCAAGCTGAAGAAGATCGGCAGCGTCGACATGCTGGCGAGCGCACTGCAGCGCATCCGCGCGCTCGGGCTCACGCCCGTGCTCGGGGACGGGGTCTCGATCGAGATCGGCTGCTGGATGGAGGCGGGCGTGGCGACCCGAACGATCTCCAATGCCGGCGAGATGAACGGTTTCCTGAAGGCGAGGGAGCGCCTGTTCGCGAACCCGCTCGGGTTCGAGGCGGGCGGAATTGTGCTGCGCCGGGGCTACTGGCCGGAGATCGATCGCAAGGCGCTCGCCGCGCACACCCGCGTGGTGCGCGAATTCGGCGCGCGTCCGATACCGGTCGGCTAGGCGGGCGAGGCGCGCGGAGACGACCCAGGAGGACGTACATGTCGAGATTCATTCGAACCTTGCTCACTCTAGCGCTCGCGGCGTGTGCCCTCGTCGCTCAGGCGCAGGGCCCGATCAGGATCATCCATGGCTCGAACGCGGGTGCACCGCAGGACGTGATGCTGCGGATCCTCGCCGAGGAACTGCAGAAGGCGCTCGGGGAGCCGGTGATCGTCGACCCCCGGCCGGGTGCGGAAGGCCAGATCGCCATGACGGCGCTCAAGCAGGCGCCCGCGGACGGCCGGACGATCTTCTCCGACGGCACCGGGATCACCTCGATCCTGCAGATCCCCGGCGCGCAGCACAAGTGGACCGACTTCGAGCCGCTCTACCGACTCCAGCTCGATCCGTTCGCG
>DATKAB010000192.1 GCA_035498555.1 Candidatus Sulfotelmatobacter sp. | reverse complement strand
AACTATCGCGTTGACTTAGGGTCGCTCCATATCACCTGACGAACACCACGCGCACCGCGCGCGCCCCGTTGGGAGCCACGAAGCGAGCGTGATAGACCCCGGCCGGCACCAGCCGCCCAGCGTCGTCGCTGCCGTCCCATTCGATCTCACCACGCACTGCGCCCGGCGCCAGCGTGCGCACGCGCGAGCCCAGCACGTCGTAGACCTCGACGCGATCCACCCGCTGGTAGGGATCCCACGAGAAGTGCACTGCGCGCTGCGCGGGCAGCGGCGAGACGCGCGGCGACGAGATCGGGTTCGGCGGCGGCGCCACCGCGGCCGCGGCGCCGCAGCCCTGCGGCAACGCGCCAATCAGGCCGCATCCAGGAGCGTTGAGCAGCGGCGAGCTTCCCGACAGATGAACGTCATCGAGCGGCAGATTGCAGAAGCCTGGGAGCACCGTGAGGTCGGTCCCGACCGGCGCGCAGACGCGAGAGCTGCCGGCGGTATTGCCGTACCAGTCGTTGCAGCCGAGCGCGGCGGAACCGGTCGCCGAGCAGCTGACGCCGTAGCCGATGTTGCCGTAGCCAATGTTGTTGTGAACCGGAACGCTGGCGCCGGTGACCGTGAATCCGTTGCCACCGTTCAGGTAGGAAGTGTTCTGCAGCGCTTCGTCGACGCCGGCGATCGCCATTCCATCGGCCCCCGAACGGCCGACGACGTTGCTATCGGCCGCGCCGCCGCTCGAGTTGACCACGATGCCGCGGTGCGTCGAGTTGAGCACGGTGTTGGCGTTGCATGCATAGCCGGAGGTGATCTCGATGCCGTCGTCGCCGGAGCGCAGCACGGTATTGCCGCGCACCCAGGAGAGCGTGGTGGAGTGGATGCCGTCGCCGGCGGCGTCTTCAATGAGGTTGTTGAACGCCGCGTGCGACCTGGCCGGCGAGCCCGGGCTGCTCAAATCGATGCCGTTGCCGCCGGCATGCACCACGACGTTGTTCTGGAAAGTCACGTTGCCCGAAGCGCCGTCGGCCTCACAGGCAGCGCTCTGGGTGTCATGCACTTCGTTGGCCGTGAAGGTTCCGGCCGAGGCCCAGATGCCGACCGTGGTTCCGGTGATGTAGTTGTGGGACACGTTCCAGCTCGCGTCGCTGCAACAGGCCCGAATGCCCCACGCGGCCGGGCCCTGGAAGTAGTTGTCGCGAATGCTGACCGCGCCGTTGGACTGCACCTGGAGGCCGCACTGCAGAAACGTGCAGCCCACCACATCCGGGTAGTAGACGGCGGCGAACACCTCGCCGCGAATGACGCAGCCATAAAGGCGCAGGCCGACGATCGCCGTGGTTGGAGTGGTGGTGAGCCCGGCGTCGAGGCGACAGTCCTCGAACGACACCAGGTCGGGCCGAAATTGCGAGGCGTTCCAGGTCACTGGGCCAGTCACTCGCATGTGTTTCACCGACACCATGCCGGCGCCCGGGGTCGGGACGTCGATGGTGATGGGGCCGAGCGTGGGATACGGTAGCGGCAGCTGCGAAGAGATGGGCGCCATCGGCGCCAGCGCCAGTGCACGCGGAATGGAAATCGGATCGAGAAAGCTCCCGTCGCGGATCAACACCGTATCGGCGCCCGAAGCGATCGCGGCCGGGACGGCCGCGTAGTTGTCGGGAACGATGGTGTGACTGGCGCTGCACCACGCCGGCCACGCGAGCAGGGCGAGGACGCCCAAGAATGGCGCGCGTCGCATGGGGATCTCCCTTTCCGGTCTCGCGCGGGCTCGCGTGGGGCGGGAGGCCTGCTCTCGGGAGTATCTGGCAACGCCGCCGTGGGGCCTCGAGCCGAGCAGTTGCCTGGCCGCGGCGTCGAACGCGAGCCGGCCGCGACAAATTTGCGGTGGGTCGCATCGCCCGTGCCACGAGCGATCGCGGCGACGTCGGGCGTCTAAGCGGCTGCGGCGTCGCTCAAGGCTGGCTCAGATGAACTTCCGCCAGCGCTTCGCGGCGCCGTCCTGTCAGGCGCGGCTGCCAGATCCGGTCTCGCGCCGCAGCCACACGGCGCCGAGCGGCGGCAGCGACAGCGCGACACTCTGCGGGAAGCCGTGAAACTCGATCGGCTCCGACTCGAGCACGCCGTTCCTCACGCCGCTTCCGCCGTACTCGGCGGCATCGGTGTTGAGCAGCTCGAGGTAGCGGCCGGGCGCCGGCACGCCGATGCGATAGGCGTGGCGCGGCACCGGCGTGTAGTTGTTGACCGCGATCACGAAGTCGTCGCGATCCTTCGCGAAGCGCAGATAGGCGAGCACGCTGTTCTCGACGTCGCGGAAGTCGATCCACTGGAAGCCATCGCTCTCGAAGTCGAGCTGATGGAGCGGCTTCTCGCGCGAGACGTGGGCATTGAGGTCGCGCACCAGCTTCTGGACGCCCTGATGCGGTGCGTGTTCGAGCAGCTCCCAGTCGAGTGGCCGACCTTCGCTCCACTCGCGCCACTGCCCGAACTCGCTGCCCATGAACAGCAGCTTCTTGCCGGGATGCGAGGCCATGTGGGCGAGCAGGAGGCGCAGGGTCGCGAACTGCTTCCATCGGTCGCCCGGCATCTTCGAGAGCAGCGAGGCCTTGCCGTGTACCACCTCGTCGTGCGAGAGGGGGAGCAGCCAGCGTTCTTGCCACGCGTACCAGATCGAGAACGTGATGCGATCCTGATTGCCGCGGCGATAGATGGGATCGAGCTTCAGGTAGTCGAGATTGTCGTGCATCCAGCCCAGGTTCCACTTGAGATCGAAGCCCAGGCCCCCGACGTGCACCGGGCGCGTGACCCCGGCCCAGGCAGTGGACTCTTCGGCCAGCGTCAGCACGCCCGGATAACGCTCGTGCACCATGGTGTTCATGGCGCGCAGGAAGTCGATGGCCTCGAGGTTCTCGACCCCGCCGAAGCGATTCGGAATCCACTCGCCCTCGCCGCGCGCGTAATTGAGGTACAGCATCGAAGCCACCGCGTCGACCCGCAGGCCATCGACGTGGAATTGCTCGAGCCAGTACGCGGCGCTCGACAGCAGAAAATCGCTCACCTGGGGGCGGCCGTAGTTGAAGATCAGCGTCCCCCACTCCTGGTGCGCGCCCTGGCGCGGATCGGCATGCTCGTAGAGATGCGTGCCGTCGAAGAACGCCAGGCCGTGGCCGTCGCGCGGGAAATGCGCGGGCACCCAGTCGAGGACGACGCCCAGCCCGGCCTGATGCGCGCGGTCCACGAACGCGCGGAAGTCGTCGGCGGAGCCGAAGCGCGAAGTGGGCGCGAAGTAACCAATGGTCTGGTAGCCCCAGGAGCGGTCGAGCGGGTGTTCCGTGATCGGCAGCAACTCAATGTGGGTGTAACCGAGATCGCGCGCGTAGGGGATCAGCTGATCGGCGAGCTCGCGCCACGACAGGAAGCGCCCGGCGTCATCGAGCTCGTCGCCCGTGCCCGAGTCGGCGGAATCGGCGACTCGCGGCCCGCGCTTCCATGAGCCGGCGTGCACCTCGTAGATCATCAGCGGGCGATCGCTCTTCTGGCGCTCGGCGCGGCTGGCCATCCAGTCGGCGTCACGCCAGGTGTAGTCGGAGAGCCGCGTCACCACCGACGCCGTGTTGGGGCGAAGCTCCGCGAAGAAGCCGACCGGGTCGCACTTGGCGCCGGTCGTTCCCTGCCAGCCCTCGATGTGGAACTTGTACAGCTCGCCCGATCCGATCCCGGGCAGGAAGAGCTCCCACACGCCGAACGGCTCGCGTTTCTGCATGGCGTTCGCACCCGGTTGCCAGCGGTTGAAGTCGCCGATGACGCTGACTTCGCGCGCGTTGGGCGCCCACACGGCGAAGCGCGCGCCGGCCACGCCATCGCGAGTGGTGAGATGCGCGCCGAGGATCTCCCACAACCGGCGATGTTCGCCACGCGCGAATCGCTGGAGTTCGAGCATCGGGATTGTCGCGCCGTGGTCGGGCAGCGGATAGGGAAGCGCGGGCGGGGGCGCCGACCTGGGCGCGGGGGCGCGCGCCGCCAGCCGGTCGAGTGCCCGAGGGATGGTCGCGGCCGCATCACCGCCCAACGAAAGCGAAAGCTCGGCGCGGTGCGCGGGCGTCTCGGTCGATTTCGGCGCGGGAGGCTTCCGCGGACCGGCCGTCTTCGCCGCCCTGGCCTTGAGCGGCTTCTCGGCCGCCGGCTTTTCGATCGAGCCGGGCTCTTTCTTCCGGCGCGGGCTCATCCGGCGATCATCCTGAGGTCGGTGCCGACGCGATCGGCGATCTCGATGCAGCGATCGAGGTCGGCGTGGCGCACGATCACCATGCCGTCGGAAATCAGCGTCTGCATCGGATCGCGACGCTGAGCGCCGATCGGCAGCAGATCCACCACCACGATGTGGGGAGCGAACTCGCTCATCAGCTCTCCCAGACCTTCGATGCGCTGGATGCGACCTTCACCCTGCGCACGTTTGAAGATCGAGGCGCAATTGTACCGCCGGGTGACCGGTTCGTGCAGCCGGCCGCGGAGCTCGACCTCGGCCCAGCCCCGGAACAGGTCGGCATCGTTGGCGAAATTCATGATGTCCACGGTGAAGGCGCCGGGCGGTCGCGCCGCGATCTCGCCGAACACCGCTTCGCCGTCGGCCTTGCGGTGCCACTCCATGTGCGTGAAGCCGGTGCGGAAGTTCATGGCCCGGAGCACGGCCTCGCCCAGCCGTCGCCCGCCCTCGAGGTAGGGCACGTCGGGATTGCGAAGGGCGACGGTTTGCGGGCTGATCCACAGCAGCTGCCGGGCGATCAGGGGCCGCGGGCGATAGGCGCAGATGTTGTGGAAGAGCATCTGGCCGTCTCCACAAATGGTGTCGAAAGTGAACTCCTCGCCCTCGATGAATTCCTCGACGCTCACCTCGGGGACGTGACGGGTCCACTCGAGCGCGGCGTTCAGCTCGGCGCGGTCGTTCACGCGATGCGTGTCCTTGGAGCCCGCGCCGGCGATCGGTTTCAGGATCGCGGGAAACCCGATGCGCTCGATCGCCGCTTCGGCCTCGGCGACGCTCCTGGCGCGGGCGTGATGCGGCACGCGGAGGCCGGCCGCTTCGAGCACCTGCTTCATGATCTCCTTGTCGCGGAACGGCACGGTTTCGGCCACCGTCATGCCGGGCAGTCCGAGCGTCTCGCGCAGTCGCGCCGCCAGCACCATGAGCGGCTCCCAGAGGCACGCCACGCGCTCGATGCGCACGCGCCGCGACAGCTCCACCACCTGGGCGACGATCGCGTCCTCATTGGCGAAGCCGCCGACGCGCACGTACATCGCCAGGTGCCGTCGCGCCTCCTCGGAGATCGCATGCTCGTGCTGGTCGCCGAGCCCGATCACGCTCGCGCCCGCCTGGGCGAGCCCGCGCGTGAATTTCGGCATCTCGGGGGGATAGCCGGGAGAAAGAAAGAGGACGTTCATGCGCGGGCCACCATGGCACGAAGCGCGTGGCTGTGCCAATGTCCGGCGGCTCGATTGGGCCGAGCCGTTCGCGGCGCCGCTCCAACCCCCGAGGCGTCGCGTCCGTCCAAGCCAGTGACGCCGTCGAATCTCGGAGCCGCCGAACCCCATGCCTCTCGAGCCCGGTGAAAAGCTTGGGCCCTACCAGATCGTCGCGCTGCTCGGGCGCGGCGGCATGGGAGAGGTCTATCGCGCGCACGATCCCCGGCTCGCGCGCGACGTGGCGCTCAAGATCGTGCCCGAGGATCTGGCCGGCGACTCGGCGCGCATGGCGCGCTTCGAGCGCGAGGCGAAATTGCTGGCCGCGCTCAACCATCCCAATCTCGGCGCCATCTACGGAATCGAGAACGTCGGCGGCCGGCCGTTCCTGGTGCTCGAGTTCATCGAGGGCGAATCGCTCGCCGTACGCATCGAGCGCGGGGCGCTGCCGATCGGCGACGCGCTCGACATCAACCGGCAGGTGGCCCTGGCGATCGAAACCGCGCACGAGAACGGCATCGTTCATCGCGACTTGAAGCCCGGCAATGTGATGGTGCGCGGCGACGGCACCGTGAAGGTCGTGGATTTCGGTCTCGCCACCAGCGGGGCGTCGGGGAGCGCCGCCGCATCGAGCTCGTCGCAATCGCCGACCTTGACGCAGCTCGGCGGCGGAGTGCTCGGCACCGCCGGCTACATGAGCCCCGAGCAGGCGCGCGGCCGAATCGTGGACCGCCGCACCGACATCTGGGCGTTCGGCTGCGTGCTGTACGAGTGTCTCTCGGGCAAACGCGCATTCGACGGCGACACCGTATCCGACGTGATCGCGAAGATCCTCGAGCGCGAGCCCGACTATTCTAGGCTGCCGCCGGGGACGCCGGCTTCGATCCGCCGGCTGATCGCCCGCTGCCTCGAGAAGGATCCATCGCGCCGGCTGCGCGACATCGGCGACGCTCGGCTCGAGATCGAGGAAGTGCTGGCGAGCCGCACCTCGTCCGGCCGCATCGACCCCGCGGCGGTGCCGCCCGGCGCTGCGCGGCCGCGATCACTTCAGGCCAATCGCATCGTGGCCGGGCTGGTGGGCGCGGCGGTGGCGGCGCTGGCGATCAAGATTCTCGGCGCGCCTCATCGCGGCGCGGAAGAAAACGGCGTCGTGCGCCTGTCGGCGGTGGCGCCGAGCGAACTGCAGGTGGGCAGAATCGTGCTCACTCCGGATGGGAAGAACATCCTCATGTTCGGGCGCCCGCGCGTCGAGCCGGGCCAGCCCGCGCCGTCCACCAACGCCTA
>DATKAB010000191.1 GCA_035498555.1 Candidatus Sulfotelmatobacter sp. | reverse complement strand
GTGTATCGTGGCGCTTCTGCCGGCTTCACGCCTTCGCCCGGCAATCTGATCGCCACGCGCAGCGACACCGGCTACGTCGACGCGGGCGCCGCCGGCGGCTACTACAAGCTCTCGGCAGTGGACGTGAACGGCAACGAGAGCGGCTTCGCGCTGCTCACGCCCGCGGGGACCACCGCGGTGGGAGGCGCCGTCTCAGCCAGCTTCGCGCTCGCCGGGCTCATGCCCAATCCGGGCCGCGGCGATCGGCTGACGGTCGCGTTCTCTCTGGCCAGTGCCGAGCCGGCTCGGCTCGAGCTGTACGACGTGAGCGGGCGGCGAGTTTCAGCGCGCGACGTCGGCACACTCGGCGCCGGCTACCACGTGATCGGTCTCGCACAAGGCCATCGCCTCGCCGCCGGGCTCTATGTGATGCGCCTGACTCAGGGCGCGCGCGTCGCGACGGTGCGCGCAGCCGTCGTGGAATGACGTAAGCGGAGCCGCGCCCAGTACCCCAGCCACGTAGTTGCCCAGGAGTCACCATGCCGCAGGTCGAACGTCACTCCGCCTGGAAGTTTGCCCCTGTTCTCCCGCTGACGCCGACTTTCGCCGTGCTGTTGATCACTCTCGTCGCGCCCCGATCGGCGGGCGCCTTCGCCCTCGGCGTTCGCACGGACTATTCCGTCAGCATCAACCCCTCCGCGGTGGTCGTGACCGATCTGAACGGCGATGGGGCCGCCGATCTGATCTACACTTCGAATTCGTCTGGCCTGGTCATCGCGAGGCTCGGGGATGGCGCTGGCAATTTCGGAGCGCAGACGAACAATCTCTCCGGTAACGGCACCTACGGCCTCCTGGTCGGCGATCTCAACGGAGACGGCAAGCCCGACGCGGTCGCCACCAACGCCACCGACAATACGATCTCGGTGCTCCTGGGCGATGGAGGCGGTGGGTTCACTCCACGAACGCTCTATTCGACCCCCTCGACACCCTACTCGGTGGCGATTGCCGACCTGAACATGGACGGCCACCCGGATCTGGTGGTGGCGAACAACGGCGGACAGAACATCTCGGTGTTCATCGGGCGCGGCAACGGCACGTTCGCTCCACGCGTGGACTATGCCTGCGGTGCTTCATCGTTCCCCGTATCGGTCGCGGCGGGCGACTTGAACGGCGACGGCAAACCCGATGTGGTGGTGGCGAACAGCAACGCCAGTTCCGTCAGCGTGTTCACGGGTAACGGCGACGGAACGCTGGCGCCGTTCACCTCGCTCGCGACCGGCGGCGCGCCGTTCAGCGTCGCACTCGGGGATGTGAATGCCGACGGCCGACTCGACATCGTGACCTGTTCGTTCAGCGCCAGCTCAGTGTCAGTGCTCAAGAACAACGGCGCCGGATTCAATGCCCATGTCGACTACGCCGTCGCCGCCAACCCGCAGTCGCTGTGCATCGCCGATCTCGACGGCGACGGCTATCCCGATATCGCGACCAGCAGCACGGCGACCAATTCGGTGTATGTGCTGAGAAACAATGGCACCGGTTCATTCTTCTTGCCCGCGAGCTTCGCCGTCGGCGCCTATCCGGTGGCCGTCGCAGCGGGTGACGTGAACGGAGATGGCGTGCGCGATCTGTTGACGGCCAACTTCAATGGTAACTCGATTTCGGAGCTCTTGGGATTCGCTTATGAGTTCTTGCCGGTTCCGACCTATTACACCGCTGGCAGCCAGCCGTTCAGCATGAAATTTGCAGACCTGAACGGAGATGGCATCCTCGACATGCTGGTCGCGAACTTCAATTCAAGCTCGATATCGGTGTTGGGAGGACTGGGTGGCGCGGCCTTCGGACCTCGGAACGACTACCCGACCGGAGCTGGCGCGCAAGGTTTGGCGATCGGGGACTTCAACGGGGATGGGAGGCTCGACCTGGCGACGATCACCGCTGCGGGCGCCACTGTCCTTCTCGGCAATGGCACCGGCGGACTTGGGCCACCGACCAACTTCGCCGTCGCAAGCGCCCCGTATGACATCGCCGCCGCCGATCTGAACAACGATGGCCACCTGGACATGGTCACGGTCAACGGCGCCGTAGCCTCGGTGCTGCTTGGAACCGGCACAGGCTCGTTCGGCGCCAAGACTGACTTCCCGACCGGGCTGTACTCGCAGGCGGTCGCGATCGGCGATCTGAATGGCGACGGCGTGCCCGACCTGGTGACCGCAAACAATTGGTCCAGCAGTGTCTCGGTGCTGCTTGGCACGGGCAGCGGCGCGTTCGGAGCGAAAACTGACTTTCCCGCCGGAGCCTCGCCGGTCGCCATCGCAGTCGGTGATCTGGATGGGGACGGCAGGCCCGACGTGGTGACGGGCAACCTCGGTGCGAACACGGTTTCGGTGCTGATCAACACGGGTACAGGTTCGCTGAGTCCAAAGGTGGACTACGCGGTGGGATCAGGTCCTGTCGCGGTTGCCATCGCGGATGTGAACAAGGATGGACGGCTGGATATTCTGGCCGCGAACCACGACGACGGTTCGGTCTCTGTGCTCTTGGGCGATGGCAGAGGAGGTTTCGGACCACAGACCGCCTACACCGTGGGGCAAGGCCCTACCAGCATCGCCCTCGGCGACCTGAACGGCGACGGGCGTCTCGATCTTGCGAGCGTCGGCCCGGGCAGCAGTCAGGTCGCGATCGTGCCGTGCAAGATTCGCACGCGGCTCTCCCTGAGCGTTTCGCCCACTCCCGTGGTCCTCGGCGGTCTCATGACGCTCACTGCGAACGTGACGGCCGTTCCTCCTGGCGCAGGCCCCGTCAACGAACAAGCGGTGCTTTTCTACGATGGCCTGACCCAGCTTGGCCGGGCGAACCCACACAACGGAGTCGCGACTCTCGCCCTGTTCGCGCCCTACCTGGGGGACCGCGCGATCAGCGCGGCTTTCTCCGGCGTTGATCTGTACCAGAGCAGTCTTTCGGCCGCGCAATCCGTGCGCGTGGTTTTGACCGGGGCGCCGCGCCTCGCCGGCATCAGCGACGTGAAGAACGACCAGGGCCGACAGGTGCGCGTGCGTTTTCGGGCCAGCGCGTTCGACTACTCCGGCTCGGCGACGCCCATCGTTCGTTACGAGCTGTTCCGCCAGGTGGCGCCCGGCCTGCTCGCTTCGCGCGCGACTTCTCAGACGCCGGCGCACGCGCTGGTAGACGGCTGGGATCAGGTGGCGATCACCTACGCGACCGGCGACTCGGCCTATGTCGCGGTGGTGCCCACCCTCGCCGATTCGAACTCCTCGGGATTCCATCGCGCGACGTTCTTTGCGCGCGCCGAGACCGCGTCGCCGACCGTGTACTACGACTCGCCCGCGGACTCCGGCTACTCGGTCGACAATCTGCCGCCCGCCCCGCCCGCGCCGTTCCTCGGCGCCTACGCCGGCGGCGCGACGCATCTTCACTGGGGCGGCAACACCGAGCCTGACCTTTGGTACTACCGGTTGTATCGCGGAACCTCGGCGGGGTTCACACCCGGCTCGGGCAATCTCATCGCCACGTCGAGCGACACCGGCTACGTCGACGCGGGCGCCGCCGGCGGCTACTACAAGCTCTCGGCGGTGGACGTGAACGGCAACGAGAGCGGATATGCCTTGCTCACGCCAGGCGGGACCACGGCCGTGAGCGGCGCAGCAGCGTCCGCGAGCTTCGCGCTCGCCGGTCTCACCCCCAATCCGGGCCGCGGCGATCGGCTGACCGTCGCGTTCTCTCTGGCCAGTGCCGAGCCGGCTCGACTCGAGCTGTACGACGTGAGCGGGCGGCGGGTGGCGGCGCGCGAGGTCGGCACACTCGGCGCCGGCTACCACACGATCGATCTCGCGGACCGGCAGCGCCTCGCCGCCGGGCTCTATGTGATGCGCCTGACTCAGGGCGCGCGCGTCGCGACGGCGCGGGCAGCCGTCATCGAGTAGCCCACCGCCCGATCGAATGGGCCGCCCTGGAACGGATCCCCGGGGCGGCCCGTTCGTTGCCAGCCGTCCGGACGTATGGAGATCGACCTGCATCGCGCCGGTCTCCAATGCTCCGGAGGATCCATGCGCCCGGCATGCGCCTCTCATTCGACTCGCCCGCCGATCCGGTGGCTGCCGTTGGCGCTGCTCACAGTTTCAATTCCGGCAGTGTGCGCGGCCCAGTCCACGCTGCTCGGGGCACGACTCGATTTCGCGGCCGGCCACCAGCCGTGGGCGGTGGCGACCGGGGACCTGAACGGTGACGGCAGACCGGACCTGGTCTGCGTCAACACCGGTGCCAGCACGATTTCGGTGCTGCTCGGCGATGGAGCGGGGAACTTCGGCCCGAAGACGGATTATGCCGTGGGGAGCAGTCCGTACGCCGTGGCGATCGCCGATCTGAACAACGACGGAAGACCTGACGTGCTGGTGGTCAACTACTCGGGAAGCCCGGGCACACTCTCGGTCTTCCTCGGCAATGGGGCCGGCGGATTCGCTCCGCGGGTCGACGTGCCGGGGCCCAACAACGCCACCGGGATCGCCGTTTCCGACCTGAACGGAGACGGCAAGCTCGACGCGGCGGTGTCCACCATCTTTTCGGTCGCGGTCTATCTCGGCGACGGCACGGGAGGCTTCTCGGCGCCGACCTACAACACGGCGGGGCCTTACACCGAATCGCTCGCGGTCGGCGACCTCGACAACGACGGCAAGCCCGACATCGTCACCGCCAACTACCAGAGCAGCAGCGTGTCGGTGCTACGCGGCAACGGTGACGGCACCTTCGCGGCGCGGGCCGACTACCCGGTCGGAAGCGCCGTCGATGCCGTCGCGCTGGGAGATCTGAACAACGACGGCAAGCTCGACGTCGCGGTGGCCAACTTCGGCACGCTCAGCAGCTCGCTGGGGGTACTGCTCGGTGATGGACTCGGCGCACTCGGGACCATGACCTCGTATTCGCTCTACTACGACTCGCGGCCTCAGAGCGTCGCCATCGCCGACTTGAACGGCGATGGCAAGCCCGATCTCGCCGCCGCCCTTTCCAACGCCGCGTCGCTGGCCCTGCTGATGGGCGACGGCACCGGCAACTTCGGCGCGGCCAGCTACTACAACACCGCCGGTACCCCGGTGGCGGTCGCCGCCGCCGACGTGAACGGCGATGGCCAGCCCGACCTCGCGGTCGCCGGCAACGGCGCCGATTCCGTGAGCGTCTTCCTGAACTGCGGGAACGGCGGCTTCGGGAGCGCGTCGTCGTTTCCGACTCTCAGCTTCCCGTACGACCTGGCGATCGGCGACCTGACCGGCGACGGCAAGCCGGACGTTGCGGTCGGCTACACGAACGGCGGGACGCTCGTCTCGACGTTGCTCGGGAATGGCGCGGGCGTGCTGGGTTCTCACACCGATTTCACGGCCAGCACGAATCCCTATTCCGTGGCGCTCGGAGATCTGAACCTGGACGGCAAGTCCGATCTGGTCGCGGTGAACCACGACGCCAGCACGGTCTCGGTCCTGCTGGGCAACGGCACCGGGAGCTTCGGCCCCAAGACCGACTTCGCCGTCGGCGCCGGGCCGTACGCCGCCGTGATCGCGGACTTCAACGGTGACGGAAAGCCCGATGTCGCCGTGGCCGGTACGGGCTCTGCCACTGTCTCGGTCCTGCTCGGAACCGGGACGGGCTCGCTGGGAAGCGCCACCAGCTTCGCGGTCGGCACGCTCCCCTATTCGATCGCGTTGGGGGATTTCAACGGCGACGGCCGGCTCGACCTCGCCACCGCGAACTACGGCACCAACAACGCATCGGTGCTCCTGGGCAACGGATCCGGGGGATTCCTGCCCAAGGTGGACTACACCACGATGAACGGCCCCATCTCGATCGCCGTCGGCGACTTGAACAGCGACGGCAAACAGGACCTGGTCGTCCTCACGTCACTCTACCCGTGGGGGGTCTCGGTGCTGCCCGGAAACGGGACCGGGACTTTCGGGACCAGGACCGACTTTCCCAACGTCAATGGCGCCTATCCGGACGAGATCTCGGTGGTGGACGTCAACGGCGATCACCACCCCGATGTGCTGATTGCCGCCACTTACTACTCGACCGCGGACGTGCTCTACGGCAACGGACTCGGCTCGCTCATGGGTCGAACGTCGGTGCAGTGCCCGCCGAGCGTCGCGAGACTCGCGGTGGGCGACCTGGACGCCGACGGCCGCCCGGACCTGGTGACGAGCAACAGCGGCTCTCTTTCGGTCTTGCTGGCGCTCAAGAGCACCCAGACCTCGCTCGCGGTGAGCCCCGGAAACGTGCTGCTCGGTGCGGCGCTGACGCTCACCGCGAACGTCACGGCCGTCGCCCCCGCGAGCGGCGTTCCCGCCGGGACGGTGAGTTTCTTCGATGGCTTCACTCTGCTCGGGACCACGCCGGTGAACGGGGGTGTCGCCGCGCTTTCGCTGTTCGCTCCGCGGCGTGGCAATCGGTCGATTACCGCCGTTTACAACGGCGACGGCAAGTTCCAGCGCAGCGTGTCTTCGCTCCGGATGCTGCGGGTGGCGGCGTCGGCTGCCCCGGCGCTGGCCGGGATCCAGGACATCAAGAACGATCAAGGCCGCGAGGTTCGCGTTCAGTTTCTCGCCAGTCCTTACGATTACGTGGGCTCGCCGACGTCGATCACGCAGTACGAAGTCTATCGTCAGGTCAACCCTGCGCTGGGGCTCGCGAGCCGGCTGGCGGCGCCTTCACGCGCGCGGCCGGCCAGCGTTCAGATGGATGGTTGGGATTTCGTGGGCAGCCTCGCCGCGCACCGGGAATCGGGCTACGACCTGGTGGTGCCGACGCTCGCCGATTCCAACGGCAGCGGCATTCACCGTTCGAGCTTCTTCGTGCGCGCCGCCACCGCGACGCCGACGTTGTATTTCGATTCGGCGCCGGACTCCGGATATTCGGTGGACAATCTCGCGCCCGCGATTCCCTCGCCGTTCACCGGCGCCTATTCGGGCGGCATGTCCCACCTGCACTGGGGCGCGAACCTCGAGCCCGATCTCTGGTACTACCGGCTCTACCGCGGCAGCTCGGCGGGCTTCGTTCCCGGCCCCGGCAACCTGATCGCCACGCCGAGCGACACCGGCTACACCGATGCTGGAGTCGCGGGGCGCTTCTACAAGCTCTCGGCGGTGGACGTGAACGGCAACGAGAGCGGCTTCGCCCTGCTCACGCCGGGCGGGACGACCGACGTGCGAGGAGACGAGAGCTTTGGCTTCGCGCTCGAGGGCGCGCGCCCCAATCCGGCGCACGGGCCCGGGCTCGACATCCGCTTCACCCTTCCCGGCTCCGAGCCGGCGCGGCTCGACCTGATCGACGTGAGCGGCCGAAGGCTCGCGTCGCTCGACGTCGGCGCGCTGGGCCCCGGACCTCACTCCATCGATCTGGCCGAGGGACGCACCGTTCCGGCGGGCCTCTATCTGGTGCGTTTGACCCGAGCACAGAGAGCGCTCGACGCGCGTGTGGTGGTGCTGCCATGAAAACCCTGCGATTGCTATTCGGACCGGTCTCGTTGCTGGTCGTGTTCTATTCGAGCGCGCTCGCTCAGAGCCTGAGCCTCGGCCCCACGATCTACCCCTCGATCGCTGGTCAGCAGAACTGCGTGGCGTTCTCCGACCTCAATGGTGACGGGAAGCTCGACCTGATCACGGGCACTGCATCCGGTGCCGTGACCGTGCGCCTTGGCGACGGCTCGGCCGGCTTTGGTCCCGCCGCGACCTACCCGGTGCCCACGTGGGTCAGATCCATGGCGATCGCGGACCTGAATGGTGATGGCAGGCTCGACCTGGTGACCTGCGAGTTCGGGGCCTCCATCAATTCCGTTTCGGTCCTGCTCGGTGACGGCGCCGGAGGGTTCGGCCCTGCAACCAATTTCACCACCGGGACGGCGCCCATCGGCGTCGCGATCGCCGACCTGAACGGCGATGGCAAACCGGACCTGGCCATCGTCAACAACAACGACAACACCGTCTCGGTCATGTTCGGAAACGGCTCGGGCGGATTTGCGCCGGGCGGCACCCTGGCCACCGGCTCCGCCCCGGATGGGATCGCGGCCGGCGACTTGAACGGCGACGGCTTCGCCGATCTGGCGGTCGCCTGCATCAACAGCGTCGCCATCGGCGTGTTCCTTGGAAACGGCCACGGTGGATTCGCGCCGGAGGTCGAGTTCGCGACCGGCGGGAATCCCTGGATGGTGGCGATCGCGGATCTCAATGGCGACGGCAAGCCCGATCTGGTCGCGGCCTGCGCCGGCACGGCCTCGGGAATCTCGGTGCTGATGGGAAATGGTTCGGGCGGGTTCGCCCCGCACACCGACTATGCTTCGAGCTCGAACTGCTTCGGCATCGCGGTCGGCGATCTCAACGGCGACGGCAAGGTCGACGTGGCCACCACCAACCCCGACGTCTCGGCGGTCTCGATCTACCTCGGAGACGGCGCCGGCGGATTCGCGCCCAGGCAGGTGTTCGGAGCGGGTCCGCAGCCCAGCGGCGTTGCCATTGCCGACTTGAACGGCGACGGAAGACCCGACGTCGGGGTCGCGGACTTCGGGGCTCCCGCGGTGGCCCTCCTGCTCAATTCCTCCGGCAGCAGCTACGCGCCGCGAGTCGACTACCCCACCAACGCCAGTCCACGGTGGTCGGCGGTCGGCGATTTCAACGGCGACGGCCGCCCCGACATGGCGACGGTCAACACCAGCTCGGCCAACGTCTCGGTGCGGCTCGGGACGGGCGGCGGCGCCTTCGGGCCCAAGGCCGATTTCGCCACCGGCAGCCAGCCGAACGCGGTCGCAGTGGGCGACGTCAATCTTGATGGCAAGCTCGATCTGGTGGTCGCGAACTACGGCTCGAGCTCGAATTCCGTCTCGGTCCTGCTGGGCAACGGCGCCGGGGGATTCGCGCCCAAGGTCGACTATGGGGCGGGCGCCCAACCCCAGTCGGTGGCGGTCACGGACCTGAACGGCGACGGAAAGCCCGACATCGCGGTGGCCAGCGGCAATTCCAACGCGGTCGTCGTGCTGTTCAACAGCGGCACCGGCATCTTCCCGACCGGCACCGTCAACACCACCGGAACCAACCCCATCTCGGTCGCGGTCGCCGACCTGAACGGCGACGGCAAGCCCGATATCGTCTCCGCGAACTACTATGGCAATTCGGTGTCGGTGCTGATGGGCACGGGGGGCGGCGCCTTCGCGACCAAGGTGGACTATTCGGTCGGCGGGTATCCCGGCTCGGTGGCGATCGGCGACGTCAACCTCGACGGCAAGCTTGATCTCGTGGTCGCCAATTCGCTCGACAACACCGTCTCCATCCTGCTCGGCACGGGTACCGGTACCTTCCCGTCGAGGTTCGACGTGGCGGCCGGCTCCGCCGCGTTCACGGCAGCGATCGGTGATCTGAACGGCGATGGCTATCCGGACATCGTCACCGCGAACATCTCGGGTAACTCCGTGTCGGTGCTGCTGGGAAATTCGTCGGTTCTCAACTGGTTGCGGACCGACCTCCCGACCGGAAACGGACCGAGCTGCGTTTTGATCTCGGATCTGAACGGTGACGGACGGCCGGACCTGATGACGTCCAATTACTCCGCGGGAACAGCGTCGGTGCTGCTCTCGCTCGAAGGGACGCGAGTGTCATTGAGCGCGACCCCCCGGCCGGCGGTGAAGGGCGCGCTGCTTGCGCTCACCGCGGGCGTTTCGGTGCCTGCGCCCGGCTCAGGAGCCCCATCCGGCACCGTGCGCTTCTATGACGGCACGACGCTGCTCGGCACGGCCCCGGTGAGCGGTGGAGTCGCCGCACTGTCGCTGTTCGCGCCTTATCTCGGCGATCGTTCGCTGTCGGCCGTTTTTTCGGGCGATCCCGGCTTCTTCGGCAGTCTCTCACCCGCGGTGGCCTTGCGCGTCGTCGGCGGCGCGAGTCCGGCGATCGCGAGTATCCGCGACGTGACCAACGACCAGGGCGGGCAGGTGCGCGTGCGATTCCGGTCGAGTCCTTTCGACGTGGCGGGATCGGGAACGCCGATTCAGTCCTACGAGGTGTACCGGCAGATCAGTTCACAGCTCGGACTGAAGCTCGCGCCCCGGTCGGCGACCGCCTCGGCGACCCCGCCCGCCGGCATCGAGCTGCTCGGCTGGGACTTGATGGGAACGCTTCCGGCGCACGGCGATACCGCGTACGTGTTCGTGGCCCCGACGCTCGCCGACTCGAACGCGTCGGGATTCCATCGCACCACCTTCATGGTGCGCGCGGCGACGGCCACGCCCGGCGTGTTCTACGATTCGCCGCCCGATTCGGGCTACTCGGTCGACAATCTGCCGCC